>NZ_JBFUID010000026.1:0-77531 GCF_056402055.1 Pseudomonas sp. P4_C4
CTGCCGAAGGCTGCGATCTTTGCCGAAGGCTGCGATCTTTTGATCTTGTTTTTCGGCGATGCCCGGAAGATCAAGATCAAAAGATCGCAGCCTTCGGCAGCTCCTACAGGGTGTGCGTGAGGTTTCTGAACATGAAGCTTTTGTCATGAAACTTAACGCCCTGCGACTGAATGTCGCGGATTCCGCGGGCTGCAGCACTGTTTCCGTTTTTGCAAAAAACCGTTACCAAACCCAGTCGTTTACTTAGCAAGCTACCAAACTCTATAACAGAGGCCTGCACACGCCTTGCTGCAGATAACAGAGATTGGAGCTAGCAGATGACTGTAAAAGTAACTGAACGCGACGATTCACATAAATCCCACGAGGGGGTAGCCGCCGGTATCCGGATCTGGGATGTGCATCAACAAGACCTGCTGGTCGGGATGTTCCATTCCGAGACCGATGCGCAAAACTACAAGGCCGAACTGGAAACCCTGGAACAGCAACGCGAGTTACAGTCCGCCTGAGAAAACTTGTAGGAGCGAGCTCGCTCCTACAAGTGTTACCACATCAGGTCATCAGGGATCTTATAGGCGGCGTACGGATCGTCCTCGGCAGCGACCTCTTCGGTCTGCACATTCAATTGCACGATGCGCTGTGGGTCGCGTTCCTGAATCTTCAGTGCCGCCTCGCGCGGAATCACTTCGTAGCCGCCAGCGTGATGCACGATGGCCAGCGAACCGCTGCTGAGCTTGTTGCGCATCAGGGTGTTGACGCTGATGCGCTTGACCTTCTTGTCGTCGACGAAGTTGTAGTAATCCTCGGTCGTCAATTTCGGCAGGCGCGAGACTTCGATCAATTGCTTGACCTGCGCGGCACGGGCCTTGGCCTCGGCCTTCTCCTGCTGCTGGCGGTTGAGTTCCTGGTCGCGCTTGACCTTCTCGGCCATGGCTTCCTGCGCCGCGCGCTGCTGGGAGTCATCCAGCTCGATCTGGCCTTTGTGGGCCAGGCGTTGTTGTTTCTGCTTGTCTTTGCTGACCTGCTTGGCCTGCTTCTGGTTGACCAGCCCTGCTTTGAGCAACTGGTCGCGAAGGGAAATGCTCATGGTGCTTATTACTCACTTAGGCCACTGCTCAACCGCAGCTGGGCAAATTCTTTTCCTGACGTTTGGCTTCGCCCCACAAGGCGTCCAACTCTTCGAGGGTGCAATCTTCCATGGGACGGCGGGTGTCGCGCAATGCCTGTTCGATAAAACGAAAGCGTCGTTCAAACTTGCCGTTGGCGCCACGCAGTGCGGCTTCCGGATCGACCTTGAGATGCCGCGCCAGATTGACCACGGAAAACAGCAGATCGCCGATCTCGTCGGCCACGGCTTCGGGATCGTTTTCCGACATCGCTTCGAGGACTTCATCGAGCTCCTCACGCACTTTATCGAGCACCGGCAAGGCATCTGGCCAGTCGAACCCGACCTGCCCCGCGCGCTTCTGCAATTTTGCCGAACGGGACAACGCTGGCAGTGCGGCGGGAACATCATCGAGCAACGATAGCTGTTCGGGCGCTGAAGATTTCTCCGCGCGCTCCTCGGCCTTGATCTCTTCCCAACGCTGCTTGACCTGCTCTTCACTCAAACGCGGGACATCCAGCGGCGCATACAGGTCACCGGTGGGGAACACGTGGGGATGACGACGGATCAGCTTGCGGGTGATGCCGTCGACCACGCCGGCGAACTCGAAGCGCCCCTCTTCCCGAGCCAACTGACTGTAATAAACCACCTGGAACAACAGATCACCCAGCTCACCCTGCAAGTGATCGAAGTCGCCGCGCTCGATGGCATCGGCGACTTCGTAGGCTTCTTCGAGGGTGTGCGGGACGATGGTGGCCCAGGTTTGCTTGATGTCCCACGGGCAACCGTACTGCGGGTCGCGCAGGCGGTTCATCAGGTGCAATAAATCTTCAAGTGAATACATCTTTCAATCTCTGCCCGCTCTTTGTAGGAGCGAGCTTGCTCGCGATGGACGTTAACGATGACGCATGCTGTCTGAATGAACGCGTCGCCCTCAGGTTCTTCGCGAGCAAGCTCGCTCCTACATGTCTTACGGCGTACGGTTACGCCGGGTTTCGATGATGTTCGGCAACTGGGAAATCCGCCCCAGCAACCGCCCCAATGCGTCCAGCCCCGGAATCTCGATGGTCAGGGACATCAACGCGGTGTTGTCCTCCTTGTTCGAGCGGGTGTTGACCGCCAGCACGTTGATCCGCTCATTGAGCAGCACCTGCGAGACGTCACGCAGCAGACCGGAACGGTCGTAGGCGCGGATGACGATGTCCACCGGATAGGTGAGCACCGGCACCGGCCCCCAGCTGACCTGGATAATTCGCTCGGGCTCGCGCCCGGCCAGCTGCAGCACCGAGGCGCAGTCCTGGCGGTGAATGCTCACGCCGCGACCCACGGTGATGTAACCGACGATTGCATCGCCCGGCAACGGCTGGCAGCAGCCGGCCATCTGGGTCATCAGGTTGCCGACACCCTGGATCTGGATATCGCCGCGCTTGCCCGGCTTGTAGCCGGTGGCCTTGCGTGGAATCAGTTCCAGCTGCTCGTTGCCACGCTCCGGCTCGACCAGTTGCTGCGCCAGGTTGACCAGTTGCGCCAGGCGCAGATCCCCGGCGCCGAGGGCGGCGAACAGGTCTTCGGCGGTTTTCATGTTGGCCTTGTCGGCCAGCTTGTCGAAATCCACCGCGGGCAGACCGAGGCGATTGAGCTCGCGCTCAAGCAGCGTTTTACCGGCCGCGACGTTCTGGTCACGGGCCTGCAACTTGAACCAGTGAACGATCTTCGCCCGCGCCCGCGATGTGGTGACGTAACCCAGGTTCGGGTTCAGCCAGTCGCGGCTCGGGGTGCCGTGCTTGCTGGTGATGATCTCGACCTGTTCACCGGTTTGCAGGCTGTAATTGAGCGGCACGATGCGCCCGTTGATCTTGGCGCCACGGCAGTTGTGACCGATTTCGGTGTGTACACGGTAGGCGAAGTCCAGCGGCGTCGCACCCTTCGGCAAATCGATGGCGTGACCGTCCGGGGTAAAGATGTAAACCCGGTCGGGCTCGATATCGACCCGCAGCTGTTCCGCCAGGCCACCGATGTCGCCCAGCTCTTCGTGCCATTCGAGTACCTGGCGCAGCCAGGAGATTTTCTCTTCGTAGTGATTGGAGCCGGACTTGACGTCGGTGCCCTTGTAGCGCCAGTGCGCGCACACACCAAGTTCGGCTTCTTCGTGCATCGCATGGGTGCGGATCTGCACTTCCAGCACCTTGCCCTCGGGCCCGATCACCGCTGTGTGCAGCGAGCGATAGCCGTTTTCCTTGGGGTTGGCGATGTAGTCGTCGAACTCTTTCGGAATGTGCCGCCAAAGGGTATGGACGATGCCGAGCGCGGTGTAGCAATCGCGCATTTCCGGCACCAGCACGCGAACGGCTCGAACGTCGTAGATCTGGCTGAACTCCAGACCCTTGCGCTGCATTTTGCGCCAGATCGAATAGATGTGTTTGGCCCGGCCGCTGATGTCGGCATCGACGCCGGTGGCCTGCAATTCGTTTTTCAGCTGGCTCATCACGTCGCTGATAAAGCGCTCGCGATCGAGTCGCCGCTCGTGGAGCAACTTGGCGATCTGCTTGTACTGGTCCGGCTCCAGGTAACGGAAGGACAAGTCCTCCAGTTCCCACTTGATGTGACCGATACCCAGGCGATGGGCCAGTGGCGCGTAGATGTCGAAGACTTCACGGGCGACGCGGTTGCGTTTTTCGTCGTCGGCGGTCTTCACCGCACGGATGGCGCATGTACGCTCGGCCAGTTTGATCAGGGCGACGCGAACGTCGTCGACCATGGCCACCAGCATCTTGCGCAGGTTTTCCACCTGGCCCTGGGTGCCCATCACCATGGATTTGCGCGGACTCAGGCTGTCGCTGATCGCCGCCATGCGTTGCACGCCGTCGATGAGTTTGGCCACCACCGGGCCGAAGCGCTGGCTGACTGCCGGCAACGGGATCTGGGCTTCGCGCACGCCCCGGTACAGGACCGCGGCGACCAGTGAGTCCTGATCGAGTTTGAGATCGGCGAGAATCTCGGCGATCTCAAGGCCGGTACGGAACGTGGAGTTCCCTTCCGACCACAGATTCTGTGCCGCATTGGCTTGTTGTTCGGCCTCGCGAGCGTACTCGCAGGCCTCTTTCAAGGCTTCGCGATCCAGTGCCAGATCGACACTCACCGCGTGATCGAGCCAAGCCTCGAGATTGATACTGCCGTCGGTGTTGATCGGCTGGTGTGCTCTCACCTGTACCATCTTGCTTACCTTCCCTACGACGCAGATTCAATGCGTCAAATCGCTGACCTTCGTTGCCCGTGCGCCCACATCGGGCTGGGTGCGCGGCTGCACGGGCGGGCCAGTCGGACCAGACGAGCATCCTAGCTCGCTTCAAATAACGCCATGGCCTCGACATGTGCCGTTTGAGGAAACATATCGAGAATCCCGGCACGTTTTAACCGGTAGCCCTGCTTGATCAATTCGACCGTGTCACGCGCCAGAGTGGCCGGGTTGCACGACACGTACACCAACCGTTCGGCGCCCAGGGTCTTGAGCTTGCGAACAACCTCGAAAGCACCGTCACGCGGTGGGTCCAAGAGTACCGCACAAAAGCCTTCGGCGGCCCATTCGGCGTCCGTCAAAGGCTGGGATAAATCGGCCTGAAAAAACTTCGCGTTATGCAGATTATTGCTAGCCGCATTCGCCGCTGCCCGATCGACCATCACCTGCACACCTTCGACCGCCACCACTTCGCGAGCGGCCTTGGCCAGTGGCAAGGCAAAGTTGCCCAGACCACAGAACAGATCGAGTACGCGCTCATCCGCTGTCGGCTTCAACCAGTCCAGCGCCTGGGCGACCATCGCTTCGTTGACTGCGGCGTTGACCTGGATGAAATCCCCGGGACGGTATGCCAGCTCCAGACCCCACTGTTCAAGACGATAACCCAACGACTGATCGGCCTCGACCGGCTGCGGTTCACCGTCGCCATGCAGCCACAACTGGGCTTCGTGGAACGCGCAGAAATCCTTGAGGATCGTCAGGTCGGCGTCGGACAACGGCGCCATGTGCCGCAGCAAAATCGCCAACGTCGAGCCGCTGAACAACTCCACATGCCCGAGTGCCTGAGGTTTGCTCAAGCGTCGCAGCATCTGGGGCAGGCGGGTCATGATTGGTTGCAAGGGCTGTACCAGCACCGGGCAATCATCGATGCCAACGATGTCCTGGCTGCCGGCGGCGCGGAACCCGACTTCGAGTTTCTTCGCCTTCATGTCCCAGCGCACCGCCACACGGGCGCGACGACGGTAGCCGAATTCCGGACCGGTCAATGGTTCGGCCCACTCCTCGGGCGCGACACCGGCGACCTTGGACAATTGCTCGGCGAGCATGCGCTGTTTCAGGGCGAGTTGTTCGTTGTGGGGCAGATGCTGCACGCTGCAGCCGCCGCAACGGCCGGCATGGGCGCACGGTGCCGGGCGGCGCAACTCGCTGGCGTTGAACACCCGCTCGGTCCGCGCCTCGACCACTTTGCCGTGGGCACCGAGTACGCGAGCCTCGATTTCTTCGCCGGCCAACGCACCGATGACGAACCAGGTACGGCCTTCGAAAAACGCGATGCCGCGACCGTCATTGGCCAGGCGCTCGATGGTCAGGCGCTGTTTTTTGCCGGTCGGGATTTGCGGGGCCTTGCTGCCGCCGGTGGGCTGGAAGCGCAGGCCTCTTTCATGTTTGGCCATCAGTTGGGCGCGTCGAAAATGCCGGTCGACAAGTAACGGTCGCCGCGGTCGCAAATGATCGCGACGATCACCGCATTTTCAACTTCTCTGGACAGGCGCAGCATTGCCGCCACGGCGCCGCCCGAGGACACGCCACAGAAAATGCCTTCTTCACGGGCCAGGCGACGGGTCACGTCTTCGGCTTCGACTTGGGCCATGTCGACGATCCGGTCCACGCGATCAGCCTGATAGATCTTCGGCAGGTATTCCTGAGGCCAGCGACGGATACCCGGGATCGCCGAACCTTCCATTGGTTGCAGGCCGATGATCTGCACGTTGTCGTTCTGCTCTTTCAAGTAGCGCGACACGCCCATGATGGTCCCGGTGGTGCCCATGGAGCTGACGAAATGGGTGATGGTGCCCTGGGTCTGGCGCCAGATTTCCGGGCCAGTGGTGGTGTAGTGCGCCTCGGGGTTATCACCGTTGGCGAACTGATCCAGTACCTTGCCGCGACCTTCGGCTTCCATGCGCTGGGCGAGGTCGCGGGCACCTTCCATGCCCTCCTCCTGGCTGACCAGGATCAGCTCGGCGCCATAGGCGGTCATGGCTGCC
Source organism: Pseudomonas sp. P4_C4 (assembly GCF_056402055.1). Classification (NCBI taxonomy): domain Bacteria; kingdom Pseudomonadati; phylum Pseudomonadota; class Gammaproteobacteria; order Pseudomonadales; family Pseudomonadaceae; genus Pseudomonas; species Pseudomonas sp. P4_C4. The sequence continues at coordinate 6,383 of NZ_JBFUID010000026.1, forward strand.
TTGCGTTCGGCGCTGGAGTTGTCCGGCATGATCAGGATCATCTTGTAACCCTTGATCGCAGCGGCCATGGCCAGGGCGATCCCGGTGTTGCCCGAGGTCGCTTCGATCAGTGTATCGCCGGCGTGGATCTGCCCGCGCAGTTCGGCGCGGGTGATCATCGACAGCGCCGGACGGTCCTTGACCGAACCCGCCGGGTTGTTCCCTTCGAGCTTGAGCAATAGGGTATTGCTGGTGGCGCCGGGCAGGCGCTGCAAACGGACCAGCGGAGTGTTGCCGACGCAATCGGCGATGGTTGGGTACTGCAAGGTCATGGCGTATTCGCAATCCAGACTGCGGGGGCGACTATCATACCGGCAAACGTTCGCAGGCCATATCACGCAAAGTGTGGTGCTTATGGTTTATGGGAATAAGCAGATATTTTGCGGTGAACATGAGGGCCTCATCGCGGGCAAGCCCGCTCCTACAGGGGACTGAGGTGATCACATATTTTTCGGTTGAAACACAGTCAATGTGGGAGCGAGCCTGCTCGCGATGGCGTCGTCACGGGCACCACCATCATCCGCCAACAGACGCATATTCAAGCGCAACCCGGTCCCGGTGTTCTGCGCCCACAGCTGTCCACCCTGACGCTGCACCGCATTCCGGGCGATGCTCAACCCCAACCCAAACCCACCATCCCCCGGCCGCGAACCGTCGAGCCGGGTGAACGGCAGGAAGATCCGCTCCAGATCCGCTTGCGCCACTCCACCGCCCTGATCCTCCAGCCACAGGTGCCAGAAATCGCCATCACGCCGTCCGCCCAATTGGACGATGCCTCCCGTCGGCGAATGACGAATGGCATTGCGCAGAATGTTTTCCAACGCTTGGGCCAGGGTATTGAGATGACCGCGAACCCAGCAGGATGCATCCACCGTGCATTGCAACTGCGTATCGGGCCAGCCACTTTCATAGCAGGCGTTTTCCGTGAGCATTTCCCACAGGGCCTGGATCTGAATCGCCTCGTCGGGCAACCGGGTGCGCTCGGTGTCCAGCCATGCCAGTTGCAGCGTGTCTTCCACCAGGCGCTGCATGCTATCGACCTCACGACCGATACGTTCGCGCAATGGCTCCAGCCCCTGCTCGCTTTCACTGGCCACCCGCAGGCGGCTCAAAGGCGTGCGCAATTCGTGGGACAGGTCGCGCAACAGTTGCTGCTGCAAGGCCACAGTGCTTTGCAGGCGCTCGGACATGTGATCGAACGCCCGCCCCAGCTCACCCAATTCATCGGAACGATTGGTGGTGCGGCTCGATAGGCGCACATTCAGTTGGTCGGCACGCCAGGCATTGGCCTGCTCACGCAAGTGATTGAGCGGCACTACCAGCAAACGGTAGAGCCCGACGCACAGCAGCAAAGTGAACAACCCCGGAATCACGCCGTTGGTGATCACCCGCCAGAACACCCGGTATTGCCCAGGCAGAAAGCGTTCGGGCAGTTCGATCACCAGGCTGCCAGTGGACGGGTCGCCGGGAAACGGTATGCGTATCCACGGCCGGCCTTTCTTGTGAATGGGCCAATCGAGGCCGCGCAAAAAAGTCAGGCGTTCGACTTCCTTGTCCGTCAGCGATTGGTTGCTCAAGGACTGCAAATCACCACCGATGACACCGACCCAGCCTTTTTCCCGCTGACCCATGCCTTGCAGCCAGTCATCGACACCGGCGCTCTGGCGCTGCTTCCACGCCTGCTCGGCTTCGGCGGCATAACCGGACAGGGTGCCGCGGGCCTCATCGGATAGGAACTGGTTTCGCTCCTCCATGTAACGCCCCCATGACCAACTCAACCAGATCATCAGCAGACAGAACGCGACCAATAGACAAGCCAGTTTCCAGAACAGCGAGTGCCTGCCCGGCACGTTACATTTCATCGGCGGCGCTCAGGATGTAACCCTTGCCCCATACCGTACGCACTTCGCGCTCGGTGTAGCCAATGGCCTTGAGCTTGCGGCGGATCTGGCTGATGTGCATGTCCAGGCTGCGGTCATGGGCCGCATAACCGCGTTGCAGCACCTGTTGATAGAGGAAGGCTTTGCTCAATACTTCGTCGACGCTGCGGTGCAGCGTCTCCAGCAGCCGATACTCGCTGCGGGTCAGGCCGCCAGCCTGTTCGCCATAAAACACCTCGAAGCTTTCATCGTCGAAACGCAGGCTGTCCATCGACGGGGCTGGCACTGCGGGTGCGGGCCGGCGGTCGAGTGCCACCCGCCGCAGAATGGCTTCGATGCGCACCCGCAACTCCACCATGCTGAAGGGCTTTGGCAGGTAATCGTCGGCCCCCAGGCGAAAACCGCTGATGCGATCGGCCTCGGCACCGAGGGCCGACATCAGCAACACCGGGGTGGAATGACTCTGGCGCAATTGAGTCAGTACCGCCAGGCCGTCCATGCCCGGCAGCAGGATATCCATCAACACCACGTCGAAAGGCTGCCGGCGGGCAATGTCCAGGCCTTCCTGGCCGTTCTGGCACCAGGTCACCTGGAAGCCGCTGCGGTCCAGGTGCTCGTGAACGTAGGCGCCGAGCACAAGGTCGTCTTCGATGGACAGGATTCGGGGGAGGCCAGCAGTGATGGGAGTCATGACTATCTGCAAACAATTCTCAGTTGAGCGATTATTCAAGATTGCCTCGCCAGGGGCAACCCACGGTTTGTCCGTATCGCCAAAGAGTCGCCCGGGCGGACGAATGACTGCACCATTTTTACGAAGATTGCCCGCGAGCAAATCGCTACACTGCGCAAGTGGTGCATGGCGGATGCATGTACGGGTCTATAAATAGCGGGATGCAGGAGAGATGCGTGCTCAAGAAACTGGGAATCAAAGGCCGCGTGCTGTTGCTGACCCTGTTGCCAACCAGTCTGATGGCGTTGGTGCTGGGGGGGTATTTTACCTGGATGCAACAGGCTGACCTGCAAACCCAACTCATGCAGCGCGGCGAAATGATCGCCGAGCAGTTGGCTCCACTGACGGCGCCAGCCATGGGCCATCAGGACAACGAACTGCTCGAACGCATCGCCACCCAGGCCCTGGAGCAAACCGACGTACGGGCAGTGACCTTCCTGGCTCCCGACCGCACGTTGCTGGCCCACGCCGGCCCGACCATGCTCAATCAGACGCCCTCTGGCAGTGGCACGCAAATGCTGCGCCACAGCGGCAGCGATGCGACCCGCTATCTGCTGCCGGTATTCGGCAAACACCGCAATCTGGCCGGAGACGTGATTCCCGAAGAAGCAGACCGCCTGCTTGGCTGGGTCGAGCTCGAACTGTCCCATAACAACATGCTGTTGCGCGGTTACCGCAGCCTGTTCGCCAGCTTGATGTTGATCGCTACGGGACTGATCGGTGCGGCGCTGCTGGCCCTGCGCATGGGCCGCACGATCAATCGGCCGTTGAGCCAGATCAAGCAGGCCGTGGCCCAACTCAAGGACGGCCACCTGGAGACCCGCTTGCCGCCCCTCGGCAGCCAGGAACTGGATGAACTGGCTTCCGGCATCAACCGCATGGCCGGCACCCTGCAAAATGCCCAGGAAGAATTGCAGCACAGCATCGACCAGGCCACCGAAGACGTGCGCCAGAACCTGGAAACCATCGAGATCCAGAACATCGAGCTGGATCTGGCGCGCAAGGAGGCCCTGGAAGCGAGCCGGATCAAATCCGAATTCCTGGCCAACATGAGCCATGAAATCCGTACGCCGCTCAATGGCATTCTCGGCTTCACCCACCTGTTGCAAAAAAGCGAGCTCACCCCACGCCAGCTCGACTACCTGGGCACCATCGAAAAATCCGCCGACAGCCTGCTGGGCATCATCAACGAGATTCTCGACTTCTCGAAAATCGAAGCTGGCAAGCTGGTGCTCGACCATATTCCGTTCAACCTGCGCGACCTGCTCCAGGACACCTTGACCATCCTCGCCCCGGCCGCCCACGCCAAGCAGCTGGAACTGGTGAGCCTGGTGTATCGGGACACGCCGCTGTCACTGGTAGGCGACCCGTTGCGGCTCAAGCAGATCCTGACGAACCTGGTGAGCAATGCGATCAAGTTCACCCGCGAAGGCACCGTCGTCGCCCGCGCCATGCTCGAAGAAGAACACGAAGACACCGTGCAGCTGCGCATCAGCATTCAGGACACCGGCATCGGCCTGTCGAGCCAGGACGTACGCGCCCTGTTCCAGGCCTTCAGTCAGGCTGACAACTCGCTATCGCGGCAACCGGGCGGCACTGGCCTGGGCCTGGTGATTTCCAAACGCCTGATCGAACAGATGGGCGGCGAGATCGGCGTCGACAGCACGCCGGGGGAAGGGTCGGAATTCTGGATCAGCCTGAGCCTGCCGAAAACCCGTGACGATGCCGAAGACCTGCCCGCCGCGCCGCTGCTCGGGCGCCGGGTGGCGGTGCTGGAAAACCACGAACTGGCCCGGCAGGCCTTGCAGCATCAACTGGAAGACTGCGGCCTCAACACCACACCGTTCAACACCCTGGAAAGCCTGACCAATGGCGTCACCGCCGCCCACCAGACCGATCAGGCGATCGAACTTGCAGTGCTCGGCATCACCAGCAACGACATGCCGCCGGAACGCCTCAACCAGCACATCTGGGACCTCGAGCATCTTGGCTGCAAAGTGCTGGTGCTGTGCCCGACCACGGAACAGACGCTGTTCCATCTTTCCGTGCCCAACCCCCACAGCCAGCTCCAGGCGAAACCGGCCTGTACCCGCAAGTTGCGACGCTCCCTGTCTGATCTGGTCAACCCGCGCCCGATGCGCCGCGAGCCGGGCGAACCGTTGTCCAGCCGTGCACCGAAGGTGCTTTGCGTCGACGACAATCCGGCCAACCTGATGCTGGTGCAGACCCTGCTCGAAGACATGGGCGCCAATGTGCTCGCGGTGGAAAGCGGTTTTGCCGCCATCAAGGCGGTGCAGAACGAGACATTCGATCTGGTGTTGATGGACGTGCAGATGCCCGGCATGGACGGCCGCCAGAGCACCGAGGCGATCCGCCAATGGGAAAGCGAACGCCATTGCACGCCGCTGCCGATCGTGGCCCTCACCGCCCACGCCATGGCCAACGAAAAACGCGCGATGCTGCAAAGCGGCATGGACGACTACCTGACCAAACCGATCAGCGAACGGCAATTGGCACAGGTGGTGCTGAAATGGAGCGGCCTGGCGCTGCGCAATCACAGCCCGGAGCGCTCCGGCGATGGGCATGCTGGCGCCCACGACCTGTTGGTACTCGACCACGACGAAGGATTGCGCCTGGCCGCCGGCAAGGCTGATCTGGCGGCGGACATGCTGGCGATGCTGCTGGCGTCCCTGGAGGCTGACCGCGAAGCCATCCGCCTCGCACAGCAAAGCAAAGCAACGACCACAACGCCCTGATCGAACGGGTCCATCGCCTGCATGGCGCGACGCGTTACTGCGGCGTACCGCAATTGCGTGCGGCCTGCCAACGCAGCGAAACCCTGCTCAAGCAACAGGACCCGAATGCCGGCGTGGCACTGGAGGAACTCGACCGGGCGATCAATCGCCTGGCGGCCCAGGCGCGCATGAATGCTTGATGCAGCGCAACTGCGTCAATCAAACATCAGCATAAGCTCAGCGCAAACCCTGTAGGAGCTGGCTTGCCAGCGAAGGCGGCCTCAGAGACAGCACAGGGTTTGAGATCCTCTTCGCAGGCAAGTCGGATCGCCGCACCGCAGCTCCTACAGAAACGGGACAGAGAGGACATCATGCGTACGATTTTTTTCAGCAGCCAGAACTACGACCGCGACAGTTTTCTAGCTGCCGAACAACCGGTCGGCATCGAGCTGCAATTTCAGCCTGCGCGCCTGAGCCTCGACACAGTGGCGCTGGCCCAGGGGTATGAAGCGGTCTGTGCGTTCATCAATGATGACCTCGGCGCGGCGGTACTCGAACGCCTGGCCGCCGGTGGCACTCGCCTGATCGCCCTGCGCTCGGCCGGTTACAACCATGTCGACTTGCCGACGGCAAAACGTCTGGGACTGGCCATCGTGCGCGTCCCGGCCTATTCGCCCCACGCGGTGGCCGAACATGCAGTGGCGCTGATCCTCGCACTCAACCGCCGCTTGCCCCGCGCCTACAACCGCACTCGCGAAGGGGATTTCAGACTGCAGGGGCTGACGGGTTTCGACCTGGTAGGCAAGACCGTCGGCGTGGTCGGCACCGGTCAGATCGGTGCCACCTTCGCCAAAATCATGAGCGGATTTGGCTGCCAGTTACTGGCCTGTGACCCCTACCCCAACCCGCAGGTCGAAGCCCTTGGCGCGCGCTACCTGAGCCTGCCGCAGCTGCTGGCCGAATCGCAGATCATCAGCCTGCACTGCCCGCTCAACGAGCAGAGCAAGCACTTGATCAACCGCCAATCCCTGGCGCACATGCAACCGGGCGCAATGCTGATCAATACCGGACGTGGCGGCCTGGTGGACACCCCGGCGCTGATCGATGCCCTGAAAGACGGTCGCCTGGGTTACCTGGGGCTGGATGTGTATGAGGAAGAGGCGCAGTTGTTCTTCGAGGACCGCTCCGACCTGCCGCTGCAAGACGATGTACTGGCCCGGTTGCTGACCTTCCCTAACGTGATCGTCACCGCACACCAGGCCTTTCTGACCCGCGAAGCGCTGGACGCGATAGCCGCCACCACGTTGCGCAACATTGCAGCCTGGACGGCGGGCACCCCGGAAAACCAGGTGACGGGAGACTGAAACGGATCGAAGGTCATCTGCCTGCGCGATGCGGTGTGCAAGCCCGTGATAGCATATCGCGCATATTTGGAGGACCCATGGTCGAACACGATTTCCGCTACAGCCTGATGAACCCGCAACACACCCTCACCGAATGCCGCGCCCTGGTGCCAGGGCGCTATCAGGTCACCGGCAACGGTGGCTCGATTCGCAACAACGACGTGCTGGTCGTGACCCTCAAGGGTGCCAAGGACTTGTCCATGCGCCTGACCGTCGAAACGGTTCGCCACCTGATCAACCCGCCCGGTCAATGGGTCGCGGTGGCCAGTGGCCCGGTATTCGGCGAACTGGCGATTCATACCTGGCAAGTGAACTGTGACAGCTGCGCCAAAGAGCTGAGCTTCGAGTTCGCCGTCGATGCCAAGCTGGGCAACAAGGCCGAAAAGCCTGCCGCCACTGCGCGGATTGCCGAGCTGGGCTGGACCACCGTTGGCGAGAAACACCTGTGCCCGAAATGCCAGGAGCCTGCGTGATGAAACGCCTCGCTCTGAGCGCGATGGCCGGTGCCAGCCTGCTGGGCTGCGCCGCCGAGCCGGTGCAGTTGCAACAAAACCGCAGCTACATTCTGGAATGGATCGGCGAACGGCCGTTGATGGACTACAGCCACCTGACCATCACCCTCGCTGAAGACGGCCGGGCTTACGGCAATGGTGGCTGCAATCACTGGTTCGCGCCGTACACCCTCGATGGCGACAAACTGACCTTCGGCAAAATCGGCAGCACCCGCAAACTGTGCGCGCCGGCGCTGATGGAACAGGAAAAACGCTTCCTCCAGGCCCTGGAAAACGTCCAGCGCTGGGACGTCTCCCCGATCGAGCAGATGCGCTTCTGGCCAGCCGAAGGCAAGCCGCTGCGTTGGTGGCTTGAGGAGGGTTGATCCCCTAAAAGATCGCAGCCTGCGGCAGCTCCTACATGGATTGTCGTACACCCTGTAGGAGCTGCCGCAGGCTGCGATCTTTTCTCTCAAGAACAACTCAATTCTTCGCCTGCAATGCCTCAAGCTTCGCCATCACCCCCGCCGCCGTCTGTTCCCCCATCAACTGCTCACGCACCTTGCCCTTGTTATCGATAATGTACGTCACCGGCAACACCTCGCTGCGCGGCAGCTCGAACAGCTCGGTAGGGTCCAGCGCCAGCACGGTGAACCTGATTCCCAGCTTCTCGCTCGCGCCCTTCAGCTCTTGCCCCTGGACGTTGTCGAAGTTGACCCCGAACACACCAATTTTCTTGTCCTTGAGCTGCTCGGCCAAGGCATTCAACTCCGGGATCTCGGTACGGCAAGGCCCGCACCATTCTGCCCAGTAGTTAAGTACCAGCCATTTGCCGTCCAGTCGGTCGGCGGCGATCTTGTGGCCGTCCTGGTCGATGCCATAGTCATTCCCGCAGCCCCCCAGCATCAACGCCCCGATGATCGCCAATGCCGCTGCCAGTCGCCTTGTCATGTCGTGTTCCTTGTCAAAAATTGAATGCGCCTGCGACCCATCGCCTCTCACGGTTCTGGATTGCGCGCTGCACAGTTAGAATAGCCGCCACCTTACGCAAGATGCGACCCGCTCATGACCGATCTGACGCTTTATCACAACCCGCGCTGCTCGAAATCCCGCGGTGCGCTCGAACTGCTTGAAGCCCGTGGCCTGACGCCTACCGTGGTCCGTTACCTGGACACTCCGCTGGACGCCGCGCAAATCCAGAGCCTGCTGGGCAAACTCGGGATCAGCGCCCGGCATTTGCTGCGCACCGGCGAGGACGAGTACAAAACCCTCGACCTGGCCGACAACAGCCTGAGCGAAGCGCAATTGATCGCCGCTATCGCCGCCCACCCGAAACTGATGGAGCGACCGATTCTCGAAGTCGGCGACAAAGCCATCATCGGCCGCCCACCGGAGCAGATCCTGGAACTGTTGCCATGAGTGCACCGTACATTCTGGTTCTGTACTACAGCCGCAGCGGTTCGACCAACGAAATGGCCCGGCAGATCGCCCGTGGTGTCGAACAGGCCGGGCTTGAAGCGCGCCTGCGCACGGTGCCGGCGATTTCCAGCGAGTGCGAAGCCGTTTCGCCGGAGATTCCCGACGAAGGTGCGCTGTACGCCAGCCTCGACGACCTGAAGAACTGCGCCGGCCTGGCACTCGGCAGCCCGACCCGCTTCGGTAACATGGCGGCGCCGCTCAAGTACTTTCTCGACGGCACCAGCAACCTGTGGCTGACCGGTGCGCTGGTGGGCAAACCGGCGGGTGTATTCACCTCCACGGCGAGCCTGCACGGTGGCCAGGAAACCACCCTGCTGTCGATGATGCTGCCGTTGCTGCACCACGGCATGCTGATCACCGGCCTGCCGTACAGCGAGTCGGCACTGCTGGAAACCCAGGGCGGCGGCACGCCTTACGGCGCCAGCCACCACGCCGGTGCCGACGGCAAAAGCGGTCTGGATACCCATGAAGTGGCGCTGTGCCGCGCGCTGGGCATGCGCCTGGCGAAGACTGCACAGAAACTGGAGAGCTGAGGTGGCAAAAAAGCCGAAGATTCTTCCCGCCCTCGAATGGCTCGAGCCACGCGTCAAGGCGATGCGTGTCATCAGTCTGCTGTGCTTTTTCGGCCTGGTGGGACTGCTGTGTGTTTACTACCTGGCGATTGCCGATCTGCACGGGGCACGCCCCTGGGTGATCCTGTTGATCGAACTGGTGCCACTGCTGATTCTGGCACCGGGGATGATCGTCGGCAGCCCTCGCGGGCATTCGTGGATGTGCTTTGTGGTGAACCTGTATTTCATCAAGGGCGCGTTGGCTGCCTATGACCCGAACCGGCAAATCTTCGGTTTGCTGGAGATGGGTGCGAGCCTGGCGGTGTTCTGTTCAGCGTTGTTGTATGTGCGCTGGCGGTATCAGTTGAATCGCAAGTTGGCTGGCGAGGACGAAGTTTCCGTCGCCTGACAGAAAAGATCGCAGCCTTCGGCAGCTCCTACAGGCTTACACATTCCCCTGTAGGAGCTGCCGAAGGCTGCGATCTTTTGGGGCCACCCAAACCCTCAATGATTGACGGTATAAGCCAGCATCATCGAAATCTGGCTCATCGGCCGCCCGCCACTTTCTTCATGCCACTGGTTGAACACGTCCTGCACCAACGCCAGGTCGCGCAGGCTGCTCGGCACCTTGTCGATGATGTCCTGCGCATTCAGCGCCGCCACCACGTCATAGCTCGGTACAAAGGTGTCCTTGCCGATCATCCGCAAGAAGCGCGGGGCAGACAGACCGCCCAACTGATGTCCGCGTTTTTTCAGAAAGGTCCAGAGCCCGACGATATCGGTCACCGGCCAATCGGCGATCAGCGCGCCGAAGCTGCCCTTTTCATGGGCCACGTCCAGTATGAACTGCGCATTGCGCGGCACACTCTTGAGCTTGCCCAGGTGACGGATGATCCGCGTGTCCTGCATCAGCCGCTCCAGGTGTTCGGCGCTCATCAGCACGACTTTCTCCGGGTCGAACTTGAAGAACACTTCTTCGAAGGCCGGCCACTTGGCATCCACCAGGCTGTGCTTTAGCCCGGCGCGGAATACCCGTAGCGCCATCATCGAGAGGTAGCGATCGTCGCTGATCTTGCGCAGTTGCGCGGGAGTCTTGGGAACGGGCAGGTGGGCTTCCAGTTCAGCCGCTGAACCGAAACGGTTCAAGCAGTACTCGTTCAGCCACTTGTAGTCGCGCATGCCCTCTCCTGGAGGTTGAAACAATAAACAAATGTAGGAGTGAGCCTGCTCGCGATCGCGGTTAGTCATTCAACATTGATGTCGACTGACACTGCGCGATCGCGAGCAGGCTCACTCCTACAGTTTTTGACTAGAGATTGACCACATTGACGAATCGCGAAGCCGCGCTTTCGTCGATCTTGAGGCTGGTGAAGTCGAACAGGTTGCGGTCCGCCAGTTGTGACGGGATCACGTTCTGCAGGCTGCGGAAAATGCTCTCGGTACGGCCCGGGGTCTTGCGCTCCCAGTCCAGCAGCATTTCCTTGACCACCTGACGCTGCAGGTTTTCCTGGGAGCCACAGAGGTTGCACGGGATGATCGGGAATTGCTTGAAGTCCGAGTAGGCCTGGATGTCTTTTTCGTTGCAGTAGGCCAGCGGGCGGATCACCACGTTACGGCCATCGTCGGCGCGCAACTTCGGTGGCATGGCCTTGAGCGAACCGTTGAAGAACATGTTCAGGAAGAACGTTTCGACGATGTCGTCGCGGTGGTGACCGAGGGCCATCTTGGTCGCGCCGATTTCGTCGGCGAAGGTGTAGAGCGTTCCGCGACGCAGACGCGAGCACAGCGAGCAGGTGGTCTTGCCTTCCGGGATGAGCTGCTTGACCACCGAGTAAGTGTCTTTCTCGACGATGTGGTACTCGATACCCAGTTCTTTGAGGTAGGCCGGCAGCACGTGCTCCGGGAAGCCCGGCTGCTTCTGGTCCATGTTCACGGCCACGATCTCGAACTTGATCGGCGCGACCTTCTGCAAGTGCATCAGCACGTCGAGCATGGTGTAGCTGTCCTTGCCACCGGACAGGCAGACCATGACCTTGTCGCCGTCTTCAATCATGTTGAAATCGGCAACCGCCTCACCGGCCTGTCGGCGAAGGCGCTTTTGCAGTTTGTTCTGGTTGACCGTGAGAGTGCCCATGACGCGAAATCCGTGAGGTGTGACGAAAGGCCGGCATTTTACGCAAAAAATCGACCTGTAGGAGCTGCCGAAGGCTGCGATCTTTTGATTTTGATCTTCGGTGGCGCTGAAATGGCCAAAGATCAAAAGATCGCCCGAGGGCGGACCGAGCCTTCGGCAGCTCCTACAGACGCAACCGCGATTAGGCCTGGGGTTTACAGCGCGATTTGCTCTAAAGCCCCTACTTCCTCTAGGGAAACTCATCCCTATACTGCGACATAAGGTCACATACAAATTCAGACCTATGACTTGCTTGGCCGCATTGGCCCGTAGGCGCTCCACTGGGGGGCGACGGTAAAACAAGAGGAGTGACTGGCATGATCCATCACGTAGTGGGGCTCTTCACCCACCCTGACCAAGAATGGAAAGAAATCCGTGGCGATCAGGAGGAAAGCATCAGCCACATGTACCTGACCCATACGCTGATCCTGGCGGCGATCCCCGCCGTGTCTGCCTTTATTGGCACCACACAGGTCGGCTGGGTCATCGGCAATCGACCTCCCGTAATGCTGACCGTAGAAAGCGCGATATGGATGACGATCATGTCGTACCTGGCGATGCTCGGCGGTGTCGCGGTAATGGGCGCATTCATTCACTGGATGGCCCGCACCTATGACGCCAACCCAAGCCTGGCCCGCTGCATTGCGTTTGCAACCTACACCGCTACACCGCTGTTCATCGGCGGCCTCGCCGCCTTGTACCCGCACTTGTGGCTGGGGATGATCGTCGGCACCGCCGCCATCTGCTACACGGTGTACTTGCTGTACGTGGGCTTGCCGACATTCATGAACATTCCATCTGACGAGGGCTTCCTGTTTTCAAGTTCGGTGCTCGCCGTAGGCCTGGTGGTGCTGGTCGCCATCATGGCGTTCACCGTGATTGTCTGGGGACTCGGCGTGGGGCCGGTCTATACCAGTTAGCCGCTCATCACTGATAATCAGAAACGACCGACACAGGCCGCCGCAAGGCGGCCTTTTCATTCTTCAGCAACGAGCAGACACACAACCATTCGGCACCTTGGCGATTCGCAAGGCCCGAGGGTTGCGGCATACTCGACGTCTCTGGAGATCCATCAAGCATGCCCGAGCAACTCAATACCCGCGTCGAAGACTGTTTCCAACAAGCCGAATCCTTTTTCAAACGACCCTTCAAGCGACCCGTGGTGAGCCTCAAGCTGCGCGGGCAAAAAGCCGGTGTCGCGCATCTGCACGAAAACCTGCTGCGCTTCAATCCGCAGTTGTACCAGGAAAACACCGAAGACTTCCTCAAGCAGACCGTGGCCCATGAGGTCGCGCACCTGATCGCCCATCAGTTGTTCGGCGACCGCATTCAGCCCCATGGCGAAGAGTGGCAATTGATCATGCGCGGCGTGTACGAACTGCCGCCCAACCGCTGCCACACCTATGACGTCAAACGCCGCCGCGTGACCCGCTACATCTACAAATGCCCGTGCGCCGACAGCGACTTCCCGTTTTCCGCCCAGCGCCACAGCCTGGTTCGGCAAGGTCGGCGGTATTTGTGCCGGCGGTGTCGCAATACCCTGGTGTTCAGTGGGGAGATGCGGGTCGAGTAGTTGGATTTTCAGTGTTTGTGACGCCGCTATCGCGAGCAGGCTCGCTCCCACAGGGGATCTTTGGCGTGACACAAACCCAATGTGGGAGCGAGCCTGCTCGCGATGGCGGCCTGACAGGCACTAGAGAATCACCTTGGATCGCCGCAACTGTTCGATCCGCTCAATGCTAAACCCCAACTCCCCCAACACCTGATCCGTATGCTGCCCCAACGCCGCGCCAATATGCCGGGGCTCAGGCAAACCTTGCGAAAACTTCAGCGGACAAGCCATCTGTGACTGGGTCGAGCCATCGCCACGGGGCACATCGGTCACCAACTCCCGCGCCTGCAACTGCGGATGACTCAGCGCCTCCCCCAGGCTCAACACCGGCTCGACACAAGCATCCAGCTCCGCGAAAAGCGCGCACAACTCGGCAAAGTCATACTTTTCGAATTCGACCTTCAGCGCGGCTTTAAGCTGTTGCTGGTGCGCCGCAGACAGGCCGAGGCCGGCCAGTTCCTCAAGCCCCAACACCGCGCACAACTGTTTCATGAATGCCGGTTCCAGGCTGCCCACCGACAGCCAGCGCCCATCCCGGGATCGGTAGTAATCGTAAAAGCTGCCGCCATTGAGCACCTGGTCTTCCGGCCCCGGCTCGACGCCACAGGCCAGATACCCGGCACCTGCCAGCGCATTCAGGCTGAACGAGCAGTCGGTCATGCTGACATCCAGGTGCTGGCCCTGACCGGTTTGCTGTCGGGCAATGACCGCCGCCAGCAAGCCAATCACCCCGTGCAGCGAACCACCGGCAACATCCGCCACCTGCATGCCCAACGGCAGCGGCCCACTGTCGGCACGACCTGTGTAACTCGCCAGCCCGGACAGGGCCAGGTAGTTGATGTCATGGCCGGCGCGGTCCTTGTAGGGGCCGGTCTGGCCGTAGCCGGTGATCGACACATAAATCAATTTGGGATTGATCGCCTTCAGGGCTTCGTAGCCCAGGCCCAGACGCTCCATGACACCCGGGCGAAACTGCTCGAGCACAATGTCGTAGCCCTGTAGCAACGACCTGATCACCTCAAGGGCCTCAGGCTGTTTGAGGTCCAGGGCGAGGCTGCGTTTGTTGCGGTTGAGGTAGGCATGACTGGCTGACACGCCTTGATCATGGGGTGGCAACACTCGCAGCAGATCCATGCGCGTCGGTGATTCGATGCGCAGCACCTCGGCGCCCATGTCCGCCAGCAGCAACGAGGCGAACGGCCCCGGCAGCAGTGTCGAGAAATCCAGAACCTTGAGTGATGCCAGTGGACCGAGCATGAGCGTTCTCCCTTAACGATGCCCACAGCCTAGGCAGCCGATTGCTTTGCAGCAATCACCTTATACGCCACGCGCAGTGACCGTTACGCTCAATCGCCGGGCATGAAAAAACCCGCCGAAGCGGGTTTTTCATTACAACAAGGCTTACTTGGCGTTCGTCGGGGTTGCCCCTTCGACGTGGCCCAGAACATCGTCTTTAGGCTCGTCGGCAATGCCGCGACCGCCCGAAGCCAGCTCGGCTTGCAGCACGTCGGTGTCCAGTTCCTTGACCCACTTGGCCACGACGATAGTGGCAACGGCGTTACCGACCAGGTTGGTCAGGGCACGGGCTTCGGACATGAAGCGGTCGATGCCGAGGATCAGCGCCAGGCCGGCAACCGGCAGGTGGCCCACGGCGGACAGGGTCGCAGCCAGTACGATGAAACCCGAACCGGTCACACCGGCGGCGCCTTTGGAGGACAGCAACAACACCACCAGCAGGGTGATCTGGTGCGTGATGTCCATGTGGGTGTCAGTTGCCTGGGCAATGAACACGGCCGCCATGGTCAGGTAGATCGCGGTACCGTCGAGGTTGAACGAGTAGCCGGTCGGGATCACCAGGCCTACCACGGATTTCTTCGCGCCCAGACGCTCCATCTTGACCAGCATGCGTGGCAGCACCGATTCCGAAGAAGAAGTACCGAGCACGATCAGCAGTTCTTCACGGATGTAGCGGATCATCTTCAGCACGCTGAAGCCATGCATGCGAGCGATGGAGCCCAGCACGATCAGAATGAACAGCAGGCAAGTGATGTAGAAGCACGCCATCAGTTGACCCAGTTGCACCAGCGAGCCGACACCGTAGGCACCGATGGTGAACGCCATGGCACCGAAGGCACCGATCGGCGCGAGCTTCATGATCATGTTGATGATGTTGAACATCACATGGGCGAAGCGATCGATGAAGTCCAGCAGCGGCTTGCCGTAGGCACCCAGGCGATGCAGGGCGAAACCGAAGATCACCGAGAACATCAGCACTTGCAGGATGTCGCCCGTGGCGAATGCGCCAACGATGGTGGCCGGGATCACGTTGAGGAGGAAGCCGATGACACTTTGATCAGCACCAGCCGCTACGTAGGTAGCGACTTTGGAGGCATCCAGGGTGCTTACGTCGATGTGCATGCCAGCACCTGGCTGCACGACGTTGACCACGACCAGACCCACCAGCAAAGCGATGGTCGAAACGATTTCAAAGTAAAGGAGTGCGTAACCGCCAGTCTTGCCGACCGCTTTCATGTCCTGCATGCCGGCGATACCGCTGACGACGGTGCAGAAGATGATCGGGGCGATGATCATTTTGATCAGTTTGATGAACCCGTCACCCAGCGGCTTTACCGCCACACCGAGCTGCGGATAGAAGTGACCGAGCAAAATACCGATGACAATTGCAACGATCACCTGGAAATACAGGGATTTGTACAGTGGCTGACGAGTCGTCATTGCAAAGTTCCTCAAGGGTGCCCGGTGACAACATCCATCTGTTGCCCGCAACACCGCAATTGCGAACCCTCCTGCACTGGAGGGATTTGTTTTTTCGAGCTGCGCAACGGCAGGCATCTGCACGTTGTATCGCAAGGCCCGTGCCACCTTCCGTAAAATCCCTGCAAGCCTGTTGATCTCTGGGGTTGCAGCGAATCCCTGTCACCGAACGGTTACAAACATGTGGCGGATTTCCGCCCTTCAATTAAAAGTCGTCCTGCTATTTGGCGGATATCCGCCCTGTTCATGCCCACGGTGCGCAGCTAACATCCGTCGATCAACGGTCAGATCTGCTGCCATGCGCGAACGCACCATCGCCAGTCATTTCGCCCGCGCTGCCCTTGGTGGTGCGCGTCGGCACGGCTACGACTATTGCGGCGTGCTACAACAACTGGGGATCAGCCCCGAGTTACTGGACGAGCCCCGGGCACGCATCGCGCCTGAGCAATTCACCCAACTGATCCAGGCGTTATGGCTGGCGCTGGACGACGAGTACCTGGGGTTCGGGCAAGCCCCAAGCAGGCCGGGCAGCTTCGCGATGATGTGCCATGCCGTGATTCACTGTCGCAACCTGGATAAGGCACTCAATCGCGGCTTATTGTTTTATAGCCTATTCCCCGGGGCTCCGCGTTTGACCCTGAGCCGAGAAGATGAATGGGTGCGCCTGAGCCTGGACGATTCGCAACTCTGGGACCCGGACCATTTCCTCAGCGAAAGCCTGCTGGTGATCTGGCACCGTTTCGGCAGCTGGCTGATCGGCCAGCGTATTCGCCTGGAACAGGCCTCGTTCAGCTACCCCCGGCCCGAACACGGCGCCGAGTACGACCTGTTGTTTTCCTGTCCGCTTGAGTTTTCAAGGCCCCAGAGCAGCCTGTTGTTTCACAGCCGCTACCTGGCCATGCCGCTGTTGCAGGACGAACGCACCCTCAAGCATTTCCTCGAGCGCTCCCCCGCCGACCTGCTCTCGCGTCCGGATGACGGCGACAGTTTGAGCAGCCGCCTGCGGCGCTTGCTCAGTCGCGACAGTTCACGCTGGCCCGACCTGGAAGCCGTGGCCGCCCACCTGCACATCAGTCCGCAGACCTTGCGCCGGCATTTGCGGGAAGAGGGTTCGAGCTTTCAGGAATTGAAGGACCAGTTGCGCCGGGACATCGCGATTTATCACCTGAGCCGCGCTGACCTGTCGTTGCAACAGATCGCCGAGCAGCTGGGGTTTTCCGAACCGTCGGCGTTTCACCGGGCGTTCAAGAAGTGGACGGGGCTGACACCGGGGGCTTATCGGGCGCAGGAACACTGAGGTTCAAGGCTGAATTTTTTGGTGTCTTCACTGGCCTCTTCGCGGGCAAGCCCGCGAAGAGGCTCGAAAGAACACTATCAAACCTCAGGTCAAACCACCGGAAAAAGAATCCGGAACGCCGCACCGCCCATCGGTGAATCACCCAAGGTCAGCTTGGCGCTGTAGCTCTCGATGATGTCCTTGACCACCGCCAGGCCGATGCCCTGCCCCGGGTGCTGGCGATCCAGACGCTCTCCGCGCTCGAGAATCCGTGCGCGCTGATTTTGTGGTACGCCGGGGCCGTCGTCCTCGACACACAACTCGGTGCCGCTGAGAGTTTCACGCACACTGATGCGTATTTCGCCCAGGCACAGGCGATAGGCGTTTTCCAGCAAATTGCCCATCATCTCCAATAGAGCGCCTTGCTCGATCGGTACGTAACACGGGTCGGGCAAATCGAACGCGACGTGCACGCGCTTGTCGCGATAGACCTTGTCCAGTGTGTCGCACAGGCTTTTCAGTACCGGGTGCAAGCGCACCTGATGACGTACCAGACCGCTTTTGCGCAGGCTGGCGCGCTGCAATTGGTAGCTGATCTGCTGGCTCATGCGTTCGATCTGGGTTTGCAACACCCAGGCCTGATCGCGATCCTCAGGACGCTGGGCCAGGTCTTCACTGACGCCTTGCAACACCGCCAGCGGCGTTTTCAGGCTATGTGCCAGGTCATCGAGGGAATCACGGTAGCGACTGCGCTGCTCACGTTCACTGTGCAGCAAACGGTTGAGAGAACCGGTCAGGCGCAACAATTCACGGGGATGTTCCTCACTGAGGCTTTCGCGGGTGCCACCTTCGATCTGGTCCAGTTCCTGGCTCAAGCGCCGCAATGCCTGCAAGCCCCAGGTCAGTCCGATCCACAGCAACGCCAGCAGCACCAGCAGTGCCGCGCCAAAACCCAGATAAAGATTTTCCCGCAAGCCTTCGAGGGTCAGTTCGTACTCGCGAACCGGCTGCAGCGCCACGATGCTGAAGGCTGCACTTTTACCGCCGAGCAACTTGACCTCGACGTCGTAGACGAAGAACTCCTGGCCATTGGCTTCGCGGATCCGCGCAAACTCGTTGCCACGCCCGTCGTAGCGCGGCTTGTAATTGATGCGTTCTTCCTGGGTCGCCTTCGAACGCCAGACCAGATGCCCTTCACGGTCATAGATGTAGCCAAGCAGTCGGCTGTCGGTGAGGTTGAAGCGTTCGTCAGGCAATTGCGCCGGCATCTGCAGACTGTTGTTCTCCACCCGTGCGGCAGAGATCAGCGTGGTCACGTCCGAAGCCAGACGCTGCTCGATGGAGTCCTGCAACGCCAGGCTGAAGGCACCTTGCATCGCCGGCAGCAGCGCCAGCATGAACAACACCGCCAACAGCGTGGCAGCGAGCATCAAGCGAATGCGCAGCGAACGGATCAAGTGCAACGCTCATTGAACAGGTAGCCCAGGCCGCGCACGGTGTCGATCGGTTTGAACCCGCCCGGCCCCTCCAGTTTGCGGCGCAG
This sequence comes from Pseudomonas sp. P4_C4, assembly GCF_056402055.1. Taxonomy (NCBI): domain Bacteria; kingdom Pseudomonadati; phylum Pseudomonadota; class Gammaproteobacteria; order Pseudomonadales; family Pseudomonadaceae; genus Pseudomonas; species Pseudomonas sp. P4_C4. The sequence continues at coordinate 25,070 of NZ_JBFUID010000026.1, forward strand.
ACGGCCGACCAGCACCTCGATCACATTCGGATCGCGCTCGTCGTCATCCGGGTAGAGCTGTTCCATCAAGCGGTCCTTGGGCACCACTTGCTGGTGATGGCGCATCAGGTATTCGAGGATGCGGTACTCATACGCGGTCAGTGCCAGCGGCTGTTCGTCGAGGGACGCCTGCTTACGGTTCAGGTCCAGCAGCAACGGGCCAGCAACGATGGTCGACTGGGTAAATCCGCTGGAGCGGCGCAACAAGGCATTCAGGCGGGCCTCCAGTTCTTCGAACTGAAACGGCTTGACCACGTAATCGTCGGCGCCGGCGGCCAGGCCTTCGACCTTGTCCTGCCAGTTGCCGCGCGCGGTGAGGATCAGTATCGGGAAGGTTTTGCCGCTTGAGCGCAACTGGCGGATCAGGTCGAGCCCGCTCATGCCCGGCAGTCCGAGGTCGATCACCGCCAGGTCAAAGTTGAACTGCGCGGTCTGGTACAGCGCCTCCTCGGCGTTAGCCACCGACTCGACCACGTGGCCGCTTTCCGTCAGGCGGGTTTTCAGGTGATGACGCAGCAGCGCTTCATCTTCGACGACCAGCAGTTTCATAACGCTCTCCCGGGCAAATCAACATCTCCAAAAGCACAACGTCTCACCTCAATAGCTAACATGGCAACGGTCACTGTAGGAGCGAGCTYGCTCCGGGCGGCGATCCGACGAAGACGGCGGCACAGTCAACATTGATGTTGCCTGACACACCGCTTTCGTCGGATCGCCGCCCGGAGCGAGCTCGCTCCTACAGGTTTCGCGTTGGCGCATGCCCTTGTTAGAAAGCGTAGTTGGCGGACAGGTAAGTCTGGGCGCTGCTGGTCAGGTCCAGCGAACCCTGCTTGTTGCCACCGCGCTCGCTCATCTCAGTGCTGGCGTTGCTACGCAGGTAACGGTAACCCAGTTCAACCGAGGTGTTCTGCGAAACCTGTTGCAACACACCCGCCTGACCACCGATGGCGTAGCCAATATTGCTGTCGCGGCTGAAGCCCGGCGATTCCTGAGTCATTTTGGTCAGGCCGGCCGTGGCACCACCGAACAGCCTGGTGCTGCCGCCCACCGGGTAAAACAGATCGTAGCTGCCCAGGAGGTTTTCCTGACGCAGTTTAATGCCGTTGTGCGAGCCCGATACATTGTCGTATGTGGCGTAGTAGCGGCCCTTGGTATTTTGCTGGCCCAGACGAACACCCCAGGTAGTGTCCTTGCCGATCACGCCATCGGCGTTCGGGTGATTGAGGTTGTCGTTCAGGGCGTGGGACTTTTTGACCTTGTCGCTGGTCTGTCCAAGAGTAAGGCTGGCGAAGTTGTCGTCGGACGCGAAGGCTGCGGAGCTTGCGCCCAGAACCGTGATTGCCAGAAGCAGTTTTTTGAATGCAGTCATTGGGGAGTTACCTCATGTGCCGTTTGTTTTTTGGGTACGGGGCAAGGTTACGCAGCGGGTCCTGAACTCCCCCTGAACGCACTCTGAACCTGGGCTGAACCGCCCTTTCCCGAATGTTTCGACACGTTTCAACAGGAGTTTCGACCATGCGCATGTTCTTCGCCGTCCTCCTACTGGCCTTGTGCGGGCTCAGCCAGGCCGCCATCCAGACCCGGGAAATCCCCTACCAAAGTGCCGACGGCACGAAAATGATCGGCTATTACGCCTATGACGATGCGATCAAGGGCCCGCGCGCCGGGGTCGTGGTGGTGCATGAGTTCTGGGGCCTGAACGAGTACGCCAAGCGCCGCGCCCGGGATCTCGCCAGCCTGGGCTACAGCGCCCTGGCCATTGACATGTACGGTGATGGCAAAAATACCGAGCACCCCAAAGACGCCATGGCGTTCATGCAAGCCGTGGCAAAAGACAGTGCCGTGTCGAGCGCGAGGTTTCAGGCCGGGCTCGACCTGCTGAAAAAACAACCGCAAACCGATCCGCATAAAATCGCCGCCATCGGCTACTGCTTCGGTGGTGGCGTGGTGCTCAACGCCGCAAGACAGGGCGTGCCATTGGCAGGCGTGGTGAGTTTCCATGGCGCCTTGGCGACCAACACGCCGGCAACGCCAGGCAGCGTCAAGGCGAAGATCCTTGTGGAACACGGGTCGCTGGACAGCATCGTCACCCCGGAAAACATCACGGCTTTCAAGAACGAGATGGACAAGGCCGGCGCCGACTACAAATTCGTCAGCCTCGACGGCGCCAGGCACGGCTTCACCAACCCGGATGCCGACCGGCTAAGCCATGGCGATCATGGCGGGCCGGACATCGGCTACAACAAGGCCGCGGATGAAAAATCCTGGGCGGACATGCAGGCGTTTTTCAAGAAGATCTTCAGCTGAGCCGGTAGACCGCTTCGCGAGCAGGCTCGCTCCCACAGGAATTGTGCAGCGACACAAATCCACTGTGTGCGAGCCTGCTCGCGAAGGCAGCAAACCCGATCTGAAGCTTTGCACTACCCAGTCCCAAGGCAACCCGGCAAAATGCCCCCCATGAATTCAGCCCCCGCCCTGCCCGTCTGCTGCACGCCCCTCGATGACCATTGGCCGCTGCCGTTTGTGCTGCCCGATACGGTCCTGTTGAGCACTCACTTCGATAGCGCCCGACTGGCCAGCGATGACTTTCAGCGCAGCGCTGTCGAAGCGCCGGCGAGCATCCAGCGCTCGGTCGCCAAACGACAGGCAGAGTTTCTCGCCGGGCGGGTGTGTGCCCGGGCTGCGTTACAGCGGCTCGAAGGTTTGAGCTTCATTCCGGCCATCGGTGAAGACCGGGCACCGGTCTGGCCTGCTCATATCACTGGCTCGATCACCCACAGCACTGGCCGGGCCGCGGCGATCGTGGCGAACAAAAGCCATTGGCGCGGCCTGGGCATGGATCTGGAAAACCTGCTCAATGCCGAACGGGCCGAACGCCTGGCCGGGGAAATCCTCAACCCGCCGGAGCTACAGCGCATGGCGGCCGGTGATCACGATCAACGGGCGTTGCTGGTCACCCTGACGTTCTCGGTCAAGGAAAGCCTGTTCAAGGCGCTCTATCCGATCGTTCAGCAACGTTTTTACTTCGAACACGCCGAAGTGCTGGAATGGCGTGAGTCGGGTGAGGTGCGGTTGCGATTGCTTACTGATTTGTCCAGCGAATGGCGCAACGGCACCGAGCTGGATGCGCAGTTCGGGGTCAAGGATGGGCAGTTGTTGAGCGTGGTCAGCATCAAGGCCTGAGGTTTATTGGCGCCCATTCGGGCCCCATCGCGAGCAAGCTCGCTCCCACAGGGATTTGTGGCGTGACATAGATCCAGTGTGGGAGCGAGCCTGCTCGCGATGGGGTCCTATCAGACAACACAAGGCTCAACGCTTCTCCTGATTGCGCGGCCAACTCAGACTGAAGCACGCCCCGCCCAGGCTCTTGCTCTTGCCAATCAATGCCCGCCCGCCATGCCAATGGATGATTCGCCGCACGATCGACAACCCCAATCCATGCCCGCCTGACGCCCGGGTGCGGCTGTCGTYGAGTCGCAGGAACGGCGTGAAGATCTTCTCCCACGCCGACTCCGGCACACCCGGCCCGTCATCCTCGATATCCACCCGGCATCGCTGCTGCCCCACCTGATAACTGATAGTCACCCGTGATTGCGCATGACGCATAGCGTTGCTCACCAGGTTCTGGATCGCCCGGTGCAGATAACGCGGTTCGGCCTCGACCCAGGCGTCGTCGTTATCGGCCGCCGACAGGCACAACCCCCGCTGCACCGTGACATCGGCACGCAATGGCGCCAGCTCTTCGATCACCTGATTGACCAAGGCATCCAGATCGATCCGCTGAAAGTTCAGCGCCGGCGAACCCTGTTCGAGCCGCGCGTAGGTCAGCATCTCGTCCACCAACCGGTCGAGATCCTCGATGTCGTGGTCCATGCCCTGGCAGTATTTTTCCAGGGCTTGCGGCGTGGTGGCCGAACCGATCATCTCCAGGCCAAAGCGCAGGCGGGCCACCGGAGTGCGCAATTCGTGGGACACCGCGCGCACCAGTTCGCGCTGGATCGCCAGCAACTGCTGCAAGTGCTCGGCCATACCGTTGAACGCCGACGCCAACCGCCCCACAGAATCCGCGCCGCGCGCAGGCACGCGGGTTTCCAGACTGCCCTTGGCGATGCGCGTGGCGGCGGCCTCGAGGCCACGCAAGCGGCGCTCCAGCTGACGCACCAGCAGATAAACGATCAAGCCGATCAGCGTCAGGCCCAGCGCGGCGATCAGCACCAGCCATTCCGGCGGATAAGGATTCATCTGATACAACGGGCCGATTTCCAGGACCCACGGCGTGCCGACCATGCCAGCAAATACCCGGATCGAATCGCCGCCCTTGCCCAACGCCATCACAGTGTCGCCCTCGGACACCCGGCGGCGCTGGTCTTCGTCCATGTCCGCCTCGTCAACCGTGACCAGGCGCAGGTCGAAGCCGAAGCCCTTGCTTTCCTTTAATTGCGCCAGGCGCAAGGGCTGGTCGGCTACCGGGGTGCGCACCAGTTCATCGGTCAACAGGTAGATGGTCGCCCGGGCCAGTTGCTCGCTGATCTGCTGCACTTCCCCGGTGAGCATCAACTGTTCCTTGTCGCTCACCAGCTTGTATACCTTCGCCGCGTGCGGCCCGGTCTGTTCCACCAATGCCTGGCCACGCAACACACGGGTGCGCTGGGCCAGGTCGAGGTCGGTCCCGGCAAAGGTTTTCAGCGCCAGCGGAATCCCCAGCAGCCGCTCCCACACCAGCAAGGCCCGGTGGCGCTCGGTCTGGTTCATCGGTTGCAGGTTGTCGGCCATCAGCGTGAATGTGCCGTGGGCCAGACGCTCGCGGTATTGCTCGCTGCGCACCTGATTGAGCAGGTGCAACGCCAGCACACCGAGCACCGCCACCAGAATCAGCGCGGCGCACATGCCGCCATAGATACGCAGGAAGATCGAGTTCACAGGGTCTGGTCTACGCAAGCCTCGGGAACGAACAGATAGCCTTTGCTGCGCACGGTCTTGATCAGCCGCGGATGCTCCGGGTCATCGCCGATCTTCGGGCGGATGCGCGAGATGCGCACATCGATGGAGCGGTCCTGACCGTCATAGCCGATGCCCCGCAGCGCAGTGAAGATCTCCTCCCGGGAGAGGATGCGCCCGGCATTGGCCACCAACAGCCAGAGCAAGTCGAATTCGGCGCTCGTCAGCTCGATGCCGTTGCCCTGCAACCAGGCTTCGCGCAAGGCGTTGTCGACGATCAGCGGGCCGAACTGTAGACGCCGCTGTTTTTCCGGGGCGGCTTCGGGTGCTTCACTGCGACGCAGCAAGGCCTGGATGCGCGCCAGCAACAGACGCGGGCGTACCGGCTTGCAGACGTAGTCGTCAGCGCCGAGGTCCAGGCCAAGAATCTGGTCAGTGTCATCGGTGCGGGCGGTGAGCATCAGGATCGGGCCGTCATAGCGGGCGCGGACCTTGCGGCAAATGCTCAGGCCATCTTCGCCGGGGAGCATCAGGTCGAGGATCACCAGGTCCGGTTGTTCCTTGATGATGCGGTTCGCAGCGAGTGCACCATCGCCTTCGATCGATACACGCAGGCCATTGGCTTCCAGGTAATCGCGGGTCAGTTCAGCCAGTCGCTGGTCGTCCTCCACAATCAATACCTGCCAGGCTTCTTGCTCCACGGGTGACCTCTGCTTGCCAAAAACACCAATAAGGAAGGATCCGCCCGTCTTTTTTGTAATGATTCGGGGGGACAAATATGTATACACGCTGGGCCGATTGTATAAACGCCGCCCGTCGAGAACACAAGCAGGTAAATGCGTTCGGACGAAGCGGTTTTTTGTGATAGGGTTCGCGCCCTTAAAAATCCGATCGAGCGTTTTCGATCGTAGAAAATCCCTGAAAAAAGGTCCGGTCCAGCAGTGTCGCGGCCTACACGCCGGTTCCCTCTTTCACACACAATTTACGCACAGGTTTATCCACAGGTAGTACGTTGCAATCCCCCCCTAAAACGCATTATCTTGTAGCCCGGCGCTAAAAAAACCCTAGATATAGGGTTTTGCGCGAAAAACCAAACACAAACCAGACACCAATTTCAAGCGCTTTTACTGCCTCTGTCCGGTTGAACCAAACGTATTTTCGAAAGACCAAACCGCGCATGCGGATGGCTACTGTATTTCGGCCCAGAGTGGTGAAAACGGTACGGGTGTTGCAGTCCCAACTGTCACCTGCAAAGGACCAAGGTTTCAGGCCCAAGGCGTGAGACCAAAGACTTCGGCATGGAAGCGGCGCTCGATAAAGCCCCCTTCCTACTGTCCCGAAGTCGTTATGCCCGGCGCTCGCCGGTTGTAGTGCTTCAGGACGGAACGGTGGGCACCGTGATGGTGCCCAAACAAACATAGAGAATGTGGAGACACTCCCCCATGCAAACCGACACAACTCGCGAGAACCCGCAGGGCACCTTGCCGCAGGCCGCTGATTCGAATTCGGATCTGTCCGCCACCGCGCCTGGCCAACTGCGCGTGATCAAGCGTAACGGCACTGTCGTTCCCTACACCGATGACAAAATCACCGTCGCCATCACCAAAGCGTTCCTCGCAGTTGAAGGCGGCACCGCTGCTGCCTCGTCGCGAATCCACGACACTGTTGCCCGCCTGACCGAACAGGTCACCGCGACCTTCAAGCGTCGCATGCCATCGGGCGGCACCATCCACATCGAAGAAATCCAGGACCAGGTCGAACTGGCCCTGATGCGTGCCGGCGAGCAGAAAGTCGCTCGCGACTACGTGATCTACCGTGACGGTCGTTCGAAAGAACGCGCTGCCCACGCACCGGCCGAGGAAGCGGTCAACGCTCACCCGTCGATCCGCATCACCCGTGCCGACGGCAGCCTGGCGCCACTGGACATGGGCCGCCTGAACACCATCGTCACCGAAGCGTGCGAAGGCCTGGAAGAAGTCGACGGCGACCTGATCCAGCGCGAAACCCTGAAGAACCTGTACGACGGCGTGGCCCTGAACGATGTCAACACCGCCCTGGTGATGACCGCCCGTACCCTGGTTGAACGCGAGCCGAACTACTCGTTCGTGACCGCGCGCCTGCTGATGGACACCCTGCGCGGCGAAGGCCTGGGTTTCCTCGGCGTCGCCGAAAGCGCCACCCACCACGAAATGGTCGACCTGTACGCCAAGGCGCTGCCGGCCTACATCGCCAAAGGTATCGAGTTCGAACTGCTGAACCCTGTGCTGGCCACCTTCGACCTGGAAAAACTGGGCAAGGCGATCAACCACGAGCGCGACCAGCAATTCACCTACCTGGGCCTGCAGACCCTGTACGACCGTTACTTCATCCACAAGGATGGCGTGCGTTTCGAACTGCCGCAGATCTTCTTCATGCGTGTGGCCATGGGCCTGGCAATCGAAGAGAAGCACAAAGAAGACCGCGCGATCGAGTTCTACAACCTGCTGTCGTCCTTCGACTACATGGCTTCGACTCCGACCCTGTTCAACGCCGGTACCCTGCGTCCACAGCTGTCGAGCTGCTACCTGACCACCGTGCCGGATGACCTGTCGGGCATCTACCACGCGATCCACGACAACGCCATGCTGTCGAAATTCGCTGGCGGCCTGGGCAACGACTGGACACCGGTGCGTGCGCTGGGTTCGTACATCAAGGGCACCAACGGCAAGTCCCAGGGCGTCGTGCCGTTCCTGAAAGTAGTGAACGACACCGCCGTAGCGGTTAACCAGGGCGGCAAGCGCAAAGGCGCTGTATGTGCCTACCTGGAAACCTGGCACATGGACATCGAAGAGTTCATCGAGCTGCGCAAGAACACCGGTGATGACCGTCGTCGTACCCACGACATGAACACCGCCAACTGGATCCCGGACCTGTTCATGAAGCGCGTCTTCGATGACGGCAAGTGGACCCTGTTCTCGCCGTCCGAAGTACCGGACCTGCACGACCTGACCGGCAAGGCCTTCGAAGAGCGCTACGAGTACTACGAAGCCCTGACCGAGTACCCGGGCAAGGTCAAGCTGTTCAAGACCATCCAGGCCAAAGACCTGTGGCGCAAGATGCTGTCCATGCTGTTCGAAACCGGCCACCCGTGGCTGACCTTCAAGGACCCGTGCAACCTGCGCAGCCCGCAGCAGCACGTCGGCGTGGTCCACAGCTCGAACCTGTGCACCGAGATCACCTTGAACACCAACAAGGACGAGATCGCCGTTTGCAACCTGGGCTCGATCAACCTGCCGAACCACGTCGTGGGCGGCAAGCTGGACACCGCCAAGCTGCAACGCACCGTGAACACCGCCGTGCGCATGCTCGATAACGTGATCGACATCAACTACTACTCGGTGCCGCAAGCGCAGAACTCCAACTTCAAGCACCGTCCGGTCGGCCTGGGCATCATGGGCTTCCAGGACGCGCTGTACCTGCAGCACATCCCTTACGGTTCCGATGCTGCCGTCGAGTTCGCCGACAAGTCGATGGAAGCGGTCAGCTACTACGCGATCCAGGCGTCCTGCGACCTGGCCGATGAGCGTGGCTCGTACGAGACCTTCAACGGTTCGCTGTGGTCCAAAGGCATCCTGCCGCTGGATTCGCAACAGATCCTGATCGAAGCCCGTGGCCAGAAGTACATCGATGTCGACCTGAACGAATCCCTGGACTGGGCACCGGTTCGCGCCCGTGTACAGAAAGGCATTCGTAACTCCAACATCATGGCCATCGCACCGACCGCGACCATCGCCAACATCACTGGCGTTTCGCAGTCGATCGAACCGACCTACCAGAACCTGTATGTGAAATCGAACCTGTCGGGCGAATTCACCGTGATCAACCCGTACCTGGTTCGCGACCTGAAGGCTCGCGGCCTGTGGGATTCGGTCATGATCAACGACCTGAAGTACTACGACGGTTCGGTGCAGCAGATCGAGCGCATCCCGCAAGAACTCAAAGAGCTCTACGCGACTGCCTTCGAAGTGGACACCAAGTGGATCGTCGACGCGGCAAGCCGTCGTCAGAAGTGGATCGACCAGGCTCAGTCGCTGAACCTGTACATCGCTGGCGCTTCGGGCAAGAAGCTGGACGTGACCTACCGCATGGCCTGGTACCGTGGTCTGAAAACCACCTACTACCTCCGTGCCCTGGCCGCGACCAGCACCGAGAAGTCGACCATCAACACCGGTAAGCTGAACGCTGTTTCCAGCGGCGGCAACCACGGTGACGACTCGGTCCTGGCAGCGCCTGCCGGTCCTGCTCCAGTGCCGAAGGCTTGCGCCATCGACGAGCCGGATTGCGAAGCTTGCCAATAAGCTGAGCTGGTAAGCGTCGCAAGGCGCTTACTCGAAACCCCCGATCAGCCTCTGGCGGGTCGGGGGTTTTCTTTTGCCTGTAAGAAATTAGTGGCTGGACTGGCCTCATCGCGAGCAAGCTCGCTCCCACAGGGGACCGAGTCTTTCCAGATAAACACCAWCAACTGTGGGAGCGAGCTTGCTCGCGATGAGGCCATCACCTCCGACACAAAACCTCAGGCCACAAAAAAGCCCCTCTTTCGAGGGGCTCCCTGCACAGCACTTTCCAGCATCAAGCCATCTGAATGATGGTCTGCATGATGGTGCTCTGGGTGGAGATGGTCTTGGCGTTCGCCTGGTAGTTGCTCTGCGCCTTGATCAGGTCGACCAGTTCGTTGGTCAGGTTGACGTTGGACTCTTCCAGGGAGTTGGAAACGATCGAACCCAGGGTGCCAGTCTCCGGCGCATCGTAGCCCGGGATGCCCGACGCGTAGGTTTCCTTCCAGCTGGTGCCGCCGACCGGCTGCAGGCCTTGTTCGTTGGTGAAGCTGGCCAGGGAGATCTGGCCGATCGGCTTGGTCTGGTTGTTGCTGAAGTTGGCCAGCAACACACCGCTGCCGTCGATGGTCAGGTTGGTGATCTGGCCAGTGGCGTAACCGTTCTGCGCCGGAATCGAACGCGCGGTGTCGGCGTTGAACTGGGTGGTGTTGGCCATGGCGATGGTCAATCCAGCCGGATCGGCTGCGGCGCCGTTGGCTGTCCAGACGCCATTGGTGACACTGCCCGGGGTCCAATTGGTGATTTTCAGGTCACTGCTGATCACCGAAGTCGGTGGCGTGGTTGGCGGCGTCACCGGCGTGCTGACCGAGGTCAGTTTGCCGGTGGAATCGAACGACATGGTCGAAGCAACCGGCGCGGTAACGGTAGGATCACTGCCATCCGGGTTGCGACCATCGATCAGCGTGTAGGTGTCCCATGTGTTCGCTGCAGTCTTGACCATGTATTGATCCATGGTGTGCTGGTTACCCTGAGTATCGAAGATCGGGGTACTGAACGACTTGGTAAAGGTCTCGGTCTTGGACGGGTCGAACTTGTTCGCCGCAACCGTCTGGTCGATCACCGCCGAGGTGGAGTTCAGGTTGATCGTCGACGACACGGTGCTGGTGGATTTCGGTGCCAGGTTGGAGGTGTCGATGCGCAGGTCGGTCAGCACGCCATTGACGATCTTGCCGTTGGCATCCACACCGTAACCTTGCAGGCGGGCCGTACCGTCGCTGTTGGTGACGTAGCCTTCCTTGTCGGTCTTGAATGTACCGGCACGGGTGTAGGTCAGCGAACCGTTGTTGCTCAGGACAAAGAAACCGTTGCCCTGGATACCCATGTCGAGCACGTTACCCGTGTTGCTTACGTCACCCTGGCCGAACTGCTGGGAAACGTTGGCCAGGCGCACGCCGTTGCCGACGGTCTTGCTGCCGGTGCCCAGGCGGGTCGCCGAGTACACGTCTTCGAATTCTGCACGGGACGATTTGAAACCGGTGGTCGCGACGTTGGCGATGTTGTTGCCGGTCACGTCCAGTTGTTTGTTGGCTGCATAGAGACCGCTAAGGCCGATATTGAAAGACATCATCCACTCCTTTGTGCCGTGTTAGTCGGCTCTACATACCAATGGTTTGTACTTTGGACAGGGCAACGCTGCCCAGCCCGGCCAGATTGAGCATCAACTCACCGCCGGTCTGGCTGATGGTCACGCTGTTGACGGTCGCCGGCAGGTTGGTGATCAACGCGACGGACTGGCCATCGATCGTGCTCGTGGCGCCGAAGGTGTAGGTGCCCGCAGGTACCGTCTCACCCGCATCGTTCTTGCCGTCCCAGATGAAGCTGGCGTTGCCGGCCTTCTGCGAACCGAGGTCGATGGTGCGCACGGTCTTACCATCGGCGTCGGTGATCTTCAGGGTGGCGGACACCACCGAAGACGGAACCACCACCGTGCCACTGAGGCTCTTGGTGGTATCGACCACAGCCTTGTCGCCCGGCGCGATGACCGAACGGCCCACCAGCGACGACGCCTGCAAGGCCTGGGACGAGTTGTAGTTGCTGGCCAGGCCGCTCACGGTGTTGTTGAGCGTGGTGATGCCTTCCAGGCTGCTGAACTGCGCCAACTGGGCCACGAACGCGCCATTGTCCTGGGGCTCCAGCGGGTTCTGGTTTTTCAGCTGGGTCACCAGCAACTGCAGGAACGCATCCTTGCCCAGGGCCTTGTTGCCCGTGGCGCTGCCGGTTGCCGACGCGAGGCCGTCAGTCGTGGCGTTGGTCTTGATCGAGGAATTGGCCAGGATATCGTTGAGGCTCAAACCGCTGGTGGAATCGGTAACACTCATCTGAGTCGTCCCTTATCACTGACCGAGGGTCAGGACCTTCTGCATCATGGTCTTGGCGGTGTTCATCATTTCGGCGTTGGTCTGGAACGAACGGCTCGCAGAAATCATGTCGGCCATTTCTTCAACCACGTTGACGTTCGGGTAGTAGACGTAGCCCTTGGCATCGGCCGCCGGATGGTTCGGCTCGTAGCGCGCCTCGAGGTTGCTCTGGTCTTCGACCACACCCAGCACCTGCACGCCCTGACCGGCGGCATCCTGGTTCTGGAACAGCGAGTCGCTGCCGCCGCTCTGGCCGCCCTGGAACATGGTGGCGAACACTGGATGACGCGCGCGGTAGGTCTGGTCGATGCTCGACGAAACCGTCTCGGCGTTGGCGATGTTCGAAGCGACGGTGTTCAAACGCGTGGTCTGCGCACTCATGCCGCTACCGGCAATGTTGAAAACACTGGATAGAGACATGGCTTACTCTCCGCGCAGGGCTGATACCAGCCCTTTGAATTTGCTGTTGAGCAGGGTGAAGCTGGCCTGGAAGCCGATCGCGTTTTGCGCGTAGTTCGACTGTTCCAGCTGGGCGTCCACGGTGTTCTGGTCGATCGACGGTTGCATCGGCGTGCGATACAGCAACGACTCGTCGCCATTGCCCAGGCCTTCAGCCTCGATGTGACGGCTGTTGGTCATGTTCAGGGCGAAGGTGCCGCTTTTGGTTTTCTCGTTCTGCTCGGCGAGCACTTTCGAGAAGTCCAGGTCCCGAGCCTTGTAGTTCGGGGTATCGGCGTTGGCGATGTTGTTGGCCAGGACTTCGGCACGCTGGGCGCGGAAGCCCAGGGCTTGTTCGTGGATACCGAGCGCTTTATCGAAGCTGATGCTCATGTCGGGAAACCTTCGGGTGACCTGATTTTTCGTAGGATCAACTTAGCAAGCCCCATGCCAATTCAAAAAAGCCCGGAAACCGGGGCTTTGCCGGCCATGGCAACGCGGCAATGCCAGAAAAGCGGCAACGGTTTTCCGCCGCATGCCGCTTTTCTGCCGCCTGGCACACGTTCCAGGGCACCACCGAACCCTGTGGGAGCGAGCTTGCTCGCGATTGCGGTGTGTCAGGTAAAGCTGAACTCGAATGTCAGGACGCTATCGCGAGCAAGCTCGCTCCCACAGGGGCCAGCAGCGTTTGCAAGAAATCAGCAGGCATAAAAAAACGGGAGCCCCAGAGGACTCCCGTTTTTTGACAACACCAACGAAATCACTTCGCCTGGTAAATGATCCCCGGGCTGCACTGGACCATCTGGTAATGATCCGGCAACCCGTTCAGCGCTTCGGAAGCACCGAGGAACAGGTAACCGCCCCGCTTCAACGTGCTGTGGATGCGCAACAGGATGTCCTTCTTCACCTCGGCGGAGAAGTAGATCAACACGTTGCGGCAGAACACGATGTCGAACTTGCCCAGACTCGCGTAGCTGTCCAGCAGGTTGAAGGAACGGAATTCCACGCGGCTCTTGATCGGCGCCTTGATCACCCAGCGTCCCGGTCCTTTCGGGTCGAAATAACGCTGCAGACGCTCGGGCGACAGACCGCGGCCGATGGCCAGGCTGTCGTACTCACCGGTCTTGCAGTTGTTCAGCATGGTGCCGGACAGGTCGGTGGCAACGATCTGCACACCCATCCTCAACTGGCCCATGTTGACCCGCTCGAACTCGTCGATGGACATCGACAGCGAATAGGGTTCCTGGCCCGACGAGCATGCCGCCGACCAGATGCGCAGGCGCTGGCCGGGACTGGCCTTGATCGCTTCGGGCAGGACCTTGTTCTTCAAGACTTCAAACGGGTAGGTGTCTCGAAACCACAGGGTTTCATTGGTGGTCATGGCATCCACCACCTGCTCGCGCAAACCGCTGCGCGGTTGCGTCTGCATGCGCTGAACCAGCTCACCCAAAGACTTGATGCCTTGCTGTTCCATCAGTTTGTTGAGACGGCTGGAGACCAGGTACTGCTTGTTTTCACCGAGCAAAATGCCACAGGCTTTTTCCAGGAATACCCGGAACTGTTCGAAATCCAAATTACCCGTAGACAATGATGCCGCCTCTTAAATCGTGTTGACTGCCTGGGGTGCGAACCCCTAGCTGATATCTGCTGCTTTGATCCGGTCGACTACCCGGGATGCCAGGTCATCAGGACGGAATTTGGCCAGGAAGTCATCGGCACCGACCTTCTTGACCATCGCCTGATTGAATACCCCCGACAACGAAGTATGCAGGATGATATGAAGCTTTTGCATGCGCGGGTCGTTGCGGATTTCCGCCGTCAGGGTGTACCCGTCCATCTCCGGCATCTCGATGTCGGAGATCATCATCAGGAACTCTTCTTCCGGTTTCTTGCCCTCGTCGACCAGTTTGCGCAGGTAATCCAGCGCTTGCCGACCATCGTTCAACGCCACCACTTCGACGCCGACCGTTTGCAGGCAACGCGTGACCTGCTTGCGCGCCACCGACGAGTCATCGACCGTCAGAACTCGCAACGAAAGCGCCTTGTGCCGGGTTTCGACATCCACCACACCCACGGAAATCGCTTCCGGCGTCGGTGCCACTTCCGCCAGCACCTTCTCGACGTCGATGATTTCGACCAACTGATTGTCGACCCGCGTCACCGCCGTCAGGTAGTGATCGCGCCCGGTGCCCTTGGGCGGCGGATGGATCTCCTCCCAGTTCATGTTGACGATGCGCTCCACCGAGCGGACCAGGAAACCCTGGGTCTTGGTGTTGTACTCCGTGATGATCACGAAGGGATTGTTCTTGTCCTTCAACGCACCGGAGCCAGTCGCCATTGCCAGATCAAGAATCGGAATGGTCGCCCCCCGGATGTTCGCCACGCCGCACACGACAGGACTGGACTTGGGCATCAGCGTCAGTTTGGGGCATTGCAGCACCTCCCGAACCTTGAACACGTTGATCCCGTACAGCTGCTGGCCGTCGAGACGGAACAACAACAGCTCAAGGCGATTCTGCCCCACCAGTTGCGTGCGCTGGTTTACCGAATCCATTACACCAGCCATGCCCAGACTCCTACACCAACGCCAAGTGTTGTTGCGACGCGCCTTCATCACTAAACGGCACGGCGCTTGCTTTTTTAATCGTTATGAACACAGAACCGACATTTTTCCGACGCCTGGCCACACCCTGCCGAAAATTGCTCGGCGTGCTGGCGGCTGTTTGCCTGTTCAACGCTGGCAGCCCTGCCCTTGCTGACGCGGTTACCTTGCCTGACATGCTTATCGGCGTCACTCAGGGCTTTCTTGAATTCACCGTAGAAGACTATCTGGCTACCAGCCAAACGGAAGGTCGCTACGAGATCCAGGTCAACCCGCTCGATCCGCGTATGCACATGCCCATGTGCGACAAGGAATTGACAGCAACCCTTGAGAGTCCCAAGCCGTTGGGACGGGTTACGGTCAAGGTCCGCTGCGAGGGCGCTTCCCCCTGGACAGTCTTCGTACCCGCTCAAGTCCGCCTGTTTCGCGATGTCGTGACCAGCGCCCGGCCACTGCGCCGCGCAGCCATTGTCGAACCTGGGGATGTGGTCCTGCGCGAGCGCGATATCAGCCTCATCAGCCAGGGCTACCTGACCTCTCTCGATCAGGCGATCGGGCAGCGACTGACCCGACCAATGGTCGCCGACCAGGTGATTACCCTGGTGCATATCGAACAGGCCGAGGTCATCCGCAAGGGTGATCAGGTGGTGATTACCGCCCGCAGCGGCACGCTCAGCGTGCGCATGCCGGGCGAAGCCCTGTCAAACGGCAGCCTGAGCGAACAGATTCGGGTGAAGAACCTCAATTCCCAAAGGGTCATCAAGGCGCAGGTCATGGCGCCGGGGCAGGTGGAAGTGTCCATGTAAGGCGCTCAGTTCATCGGAATGTGGCACTTGCCGCGGCTGTTCCCTAGACTGTGTTCCAGGCACGGTAAGCGCTGGCGCGCGCAAGGTTCATTGATAAATGGGCCTAAAGTTTTCCAGGGAATGGCCGAAACCATGGCAAGCGTCCAAATTCCCAGAGGTTTTTTATCATGGTCATCGATTTCAGCCGTTTGAACAGCTCCTCGTCCCTTACGGGCAGTACACGTACCAGCGCCAGCAAGGAAAGCGCCGAAGCCGGCAAATCCTTGCCGCTGGAGTCCGCGGCCGAACAGGCCGGTACCGTCAAAAGCGGGGAATCGGTACATCTCAGCGATGAGGCTCAACAGTTGCAGAAGGTCACTGACAAGCTGCGCGATCAACCCGCCGTCGACAACGCCCGCGTGGCCGAGTTGAAAGCAGCGATTGCCGATGGCAGCTATAAAGTCGACAGCAACCGTGTAGCCAGCAAACTGCTCAACTTCGAAGCCCAGCGCTAGGCCACCGCCAGCGCCAGGCTTTTGGACGCTTAAAACCCAAGGCCAGCCATGCACGACACTCATTTACTGCAACTGATCACCGACGACTTTGCTCCAGCGCAACACCTGCTGGAATTACTGCAGACCGAATCCCTCGCATTGCATGGCCGCGACATGCCATTGCTCGAGGACATCCTGGCGCAGAAACAGGCATTGGTCGTTTTGCTCGAACAGCATGGCCGCAAGCGCAGTGAAGTCCTCGCCAGCCTCAACCTGCCGACCAACCGTGGCGGTCTGGAGCAACTGGCCAGCCAGTCGAGCATTGGCGAGCAGTTGCTGGCGCAAAGTGACGTGCTGACCAATCTCCTGGCCCAGTGTCAGGCCATCAACGCCAACAACGGCCAGTCGATCCTCACTCAGCAGGCCGCTACGGCCACCCAGCTGAAAATCCTCACCGGCGGTGAAACCCCGGCGCTTTACGATGCCAGCGGAACATTCTCCAAGCTTGCCAAGCCGCGCCCGCTCAGTCAGGCATGAACCGGTCAATGCCCCCGCTCTATCAAGACGCGCAACATACTGGCAAACTGCTAGCCTGCCGTAGTCAAATTTTGTCTGGAGATTGATTAACCGTGTCCAATGCCTTATCCGTGGATGATGCTCCGCAGCCACCCAAGGTGCTCTCCACGCCCTTGGAAATCTCCAGCAACCTGCGCCAGCTGCTCGAAAGCCATGACCCGCTGATCATTACGTTCCACGAGCGCAGCCAGCGCTTCCAGAGCTACCTGGTGGACCTGGACCGTGACAGCAATATGATTGCCCTGGACGAAATGATTCCCCGTGACGGCGAGCGCTACCTGCTGGCGGGCGAGCCGTTCAGGGTCGAAGGCTTTCACGAAGGCGTACGCATAGCCTGGGAAAGCAACGGCCAATTGAACATCGACGAATCCGGTGGCAGCCGCTGCTATCGTGGCACCCTGCCCGATGAAGTGGTGTACCACCAGCGCCGTAATGCGTTCCGTGCGGCACTGAAGCTGGCACAACTGGTCAACGTCAACCTCGACGGCGAAAAGCTCAAGGCCTCCATCAGCGGCAAGCTGCTGGATATTTCCGCTACCGGCTGCAAACTGCGTTTCGACGGTGACATCACTGGCAGCCTGCAACTGGGTCAGGTTTACGACCGCTTCAGCGCCGAACTGCCCTTTGGCAAGATGACCGCGCCGGTCGAGTTGCGTTATCTGCACTTCGAAGAAAAAATCTCCACCACCTTCGCCGGCGTTCGCTTCCATAACATGAGCGGGCTGGTGCAGCGTCAGGTCGAACRCTTCGTCTACCAGTTGCAACGCGAAGCGCGTCGCTTCGACAAAGACGATCTCTGATAGAGCGCTTCAACAAAAAACGGGCAGTCCCTTGCGGTGACTGCCCGTTTTTTTATGCCCTGATTTAAGGCCTGGCCTCGCTGAAGTTCGGGTCTCGCCCTGTATCAGGGTCTTGCGGTGGCTGATCGGTTTCATCCTCGGTTACATCAGCCTCAGGTTCTGATTCAGGCTCTGACCCGGTACTCACCGGATTTTGCATCTGATCCTGCACCACCTGCTCATCAACACGCGGGTCGAGGCAGGCCACCAGCGGTGAACTCGTCATGTTGTCCGGCATGGCCACGTGATGCAGCGGCGCATCTTCCACCTGATGCAGGTTGGTCACAGCTTTCGGGCGAATCCGCCATACCAGCACCAACGCAAAGAAACTGAAGAAGGCATAGAGCATCTGGCTGCCGAACAGCTTCATCAGCACGCCTGCCACCAGCGGCCCGATACTCGCGCCAACGCCGTAGGTCACCAGCAACATTGCCGTCAGGGATACCCGGCGATCGCCTTCGACATGGTCATTGGAGAACGCCACCGCCAACGGATACAGGCAGAACTGCACCAGCGAACAGACAAAACCGGCGATAAACAGAACCTCCAACGGCACCTGCGGCATGATCGCCAGCGGCAGTGCAGCCAGGGCCAGGCTGAATGCGAAACTGCGGATCAACACGGCCCGATCGTAGCGGTCGGACAACCAGCCCAACGGCCACTGCACCAGCAACCCGGCAAAAATACAGCTACCCATGAACAGGCCGACCTGCTCCGTGGACAATCCTTGCTGCGAGGCATACAGCGGCGCCAGACCGTAGAACGAACCGACGATCAGCCCTGCCCCGAGCACCGTACTCAATGATTGCGGCACACGCTTGATAAAGAACCGTGGCTCCATGGGCGCCGGATGCAAGGGTGCAGGGTGGATCCGCCGGGTCAGCGCCACGGGCACCAGGCACAGGGCGAAACACAGGGCGACCAGCATCAGCAGTTCCAGCCCCAGCGCCGGGTGCATGACCAGAATCAGTTGCCCCATCACCAGGCCCAGGTAAGAGGCGATCATGTAACCGCTGAACACCAACCCGCGCTGCTTGGCTTCGGCCTGTTCGTTCAGCCAGCTCTCGATCACCATGTACTGGCACATCATGCCGAGGCCGACGATCACCCGCAGGAACAGCCAGGCCGGCAGCCAGTCGATCAGGCCATGACCCAACACCGCCGCGCCGACGATTCCGGCACAGGCCGAGTAGGCCCGGATATGCCCGACCCGGGCAATCAACCGGTGACCGATCTTGCCCCCCAGCACCAGGCCGAAGTAGTTGGCGGCCATCAACGCACCGACCCACAGGCTGTCGACATGGTCGGCCGCCAGGCGCAGGCCCAGGTAAGTACTCAACAGGCCTGAACCGATCAACATCATCAGCGAGGCGAAATACAGTGCTCGAAAGGATTTCCAGATTTGGCGCATCGGCGTTCCGAGCGGCTCCTTGCAGTGATAATCGACTATCGCTAAACGATAGCCGGATGTCGACGGATCGTCAGGCCTGGGCTGCTAAAACACGCCGTTCCCAGGGAGTAATTTCATTATGGAAACTGCTCAGCTCCAGGGTCTTCGAAGCGATGTAGCCTTCGATGAATTCCACGCCGAACAGTTCCTTGGCCAACTGGCTACGTTTCAGACGCTCCAGTGCCGCATGCAAGGTACAGGGCAACGAAAGATTGTCTGGCACTTCGAACTCACCCTGGATCGGCGCGCTCGGCTCTAACGCGTTCTCGATGCCATGCAACCCCGCCGCCAGGCTTGCGGCAATCGCCAGATACGGATTGGCATCAGCGCCCGGCAAGCGGTTCTCGACCCGGCGGGCCACCGGCAAACTGGCCGGTATGCGCAAGCCGGCTGCCCGGTTGTCATAGGACCAGCAGGCATTATTCGGTGAGGCGTAAGGGTGGCACAAGCGCTGATAGGAGTTCACGTTCGGCGCAAACAACGCAGTGAAGTCGGCCATGCACACTTGCTGTCCGGCAATGAAGTGACGGAAGGTTGCCGTCTCCCGCCCCGCCTTGTCACTGAACACGTTTCGCCCCGAATCGATCTCGACGACACTCTGGTGAATATGCATCGAACTGCCCGGCGTATGCGCCAGCGGCTTGGCCATGCACACCACGCTCAGGCCGTGCTTGAGGGCAACTTCCTTGAGCAAGTGCTTGAACAGCAACGTCTGGTCGGCCAGCAGCAATGGATCGCCATGCAGCAGATTGATCTCGAACTGGCTGACGCCCATTTCGTGCATGAACGTATCGCGGGGCAGCCCCAACGCAGCCATACATTCGTAGACTTCATTGAAGAAGGGGCGCAGCCCATTGTTGGAGCTGACGCTGAACGCCGACTGACCATCCTCGCGACGACCATCCAGCCCCAGCGGTGGCTGGAACGACTGAGTCGGGTCGGTGTTAGGCGCAAAAACGAAGAACTCAAGCTCGGTCGCCACCACGGGCGCCAGGCCGCGGGCCGCGTAACGGGCAATCACGGCCTTGAGCTGACCACGGGTCGACAGGCAGGAGCTGGTGGTGGTGCCCAGTTCATTCGCGTCGCAAATGGCGAAGCCCCGCGGTGGATGGCTCCAGGGCAAGCGGTGGATTTGTGCTGGGTCCGGGATCAGCGCCAGGTCGCCATCATCGCTGCCGTAAAACCGCGCTGGCGGATATCCGCCCATGATGCATTGCAACAGCACGCCCCGCGCCATCTGCAATCGTCGACCGTCGAGAAAACCCTCGGCGGTCATCACCTTGCCCCGTGGAACGCCATTCAAATCCGGCGTGACACATTCAACTTGATCAATACCCGTCAATCGCTGCGCGAGTGAACTCAGGCCAACGGTCGTCATGACGCTATCCTTGTTATTGTGCGGGCCGCGAACGGCGACCGTACAAAATAGGCTCCACGTGTTCGGAATTTCAAGCAGCGTTAATAAATATGCTGCCGGTCAGGGCAGGTAAAGGCGGAACACCCCACCGCCCAACGGCCCGCCATTGCTGATTTCGGTACGCCCACCCACGCCGTTGCGTTGATGCAGCGCGGCAATTCGTCCGGCAAAGTACAGGCCAAGCCCGGTGCTTCCGGTGCTTTGATTGATGCCCTGCACGTAATCGGCCTGGTGCTCGATCATCTGCGCCGGATACCCCTGGCCATCGTCATTGATGGTCAACACCAGTTGCCCGGCTTCGTCGCTGACGCTGATCAAAACGGCATGCCGTGCAAAGCGGATGGCATTGTTGATGCAGTTGGCCAATACCGACGCGATCAACTCACGGTCGAAGAAACCCAACGGGCTCAGCGGGTCCACTTCATAGGTGGCCATGATGCCGCGGCTGGCGAACACTTCCTGATGGCAAGCCAGTTGCGCTTCGATGAAGTCGTCCAGTTCATGGTAGGCCGGCTGCAACGGCATCTGGTTGACGCCGAGCTTGTACAGCCCCAGCAACTGCACCAGCATGCCGTTGAGGTGGGCGAACTCGAAGTCGATCACGCCCTGCTCAGGCGTCTGTTGCGCCGCCTGCGGCAATCGCGCCAGCCAGTGGCTGTGGGCCTGCATCAGCATGGCCAGCGAGTTCTTCATGTCGTGAACGGTAGAGGCGATCACCGTGGAGAAATCCAGTGCCTGCTCATTGTCGATCATTGACCAAACGCCTTGCTTTTCAGCTTCTGGTAACGCGGATAGCGCGCGTCGGAGTCGGGCATCAGGCCGACCATTTTCAGGCAGGTCCGGCATTCTTCCAGCTCCGCTGAAGGAACGCCGGTATCGGTGCCGTGCAACAACGACTGCACCAGGTTCAGGGCGATACTGATGTTCTTCGGCTGCATCGCCAGGGCTTTGCGGAACACCGCTCGCGCCTCCACCAGATTGCCGGTCTTGTACACGCGCACGCCCTGACGGTTGAGTTCAGCGGCGGCGTTGCCGGAGTTGAGGATGCTCGGGTCGTCGGTCTGCTTGGCGATGTCCTTCATGACCACAGGATCGTCGCCGTAGATTTCCACGCAGTTTTTCAGCATCGCGGTACCGGCCTCGGTCTGCCCGAGTATCTTCAGCTGCTTGGCCACCAGCAACGCCGCTTCGGCGCTCATGAATTGCTCCATGCCATCCAGACGCAACAAGGCTTGCTCGGTGAGCTTGTCAGCCGTCTCGGCATCGTTGAGCAACAGGCTGGTGGCCTTCATCAGGCGCGCGCGGATTTGCAGGCCCGGATCGGAAGGGTTTTCCTTGGCCACGGCGCTCAACGTGGTGTTGATTTCCAGACGGGTCCGCGTGTCCAGGCCCCTTTCGCTGCCCTTGCTGATCAAGGCGTGGGCCAGGCCAAGATTGCTTTCGGCATCCTTGAACCGTGACTGCGCACCCTGGCTCACAGCCTGGCGATAGGCCTTGGCCGCCGTGTCGAAATCCTCGTTGGTCATCGCCAGCTTGCCCAGCAACGCCTGGCGGCGAACCGCCAGCGGCGACAGGCGAATCGCTTCCTCCAGAACACGCTGTGCACCCTTGGTATCGCCCTCGGCGACCAGCACGTCCGCCATGCCGTCATACAGCGACGGCATCATCGGGAAGACTTTCAGGGCTTTTTCGTAAATGCCTTTGGCCTGCGCGACCTGACCGCGCTTGAACAGCAACTTGCCCAACCCGGCAAACGCCCATGGCAATGGGCGGTCGGCGATGATGCCGTCGTACAGGCGCTCCAGCGCTTCGTTCTGATTGAGGTCGCGCAGGGCATCGGCGCGATAGCGCAGGCACAGTGGCGAATAGCGGATGTCTTGCTTGCACAGGGCGATGCAGGCGTTGAGCACTTCCATCGGCTTGCCGCGATCAAGGGCCTGCAGGATCGGCTTGAGCAGGGTCTTGCGCTGCTCCAGGCGCTCCAGGCGCTGGGCCAGGCTGGAACGGTTGAACGGCTTGGTCAGGTAGGCATCGGGCTCGTGCTCCAGCGCACTGAGCACCATGGCCTGGCTGGTTTCGGCGGTGACCATGACGAACACCGCTTCATGGCTGATCAGCTTTTCTTCCATCAGGTCTTCGAGCACCTGTTGGCCGTTTTTCTTGCCGTCACCCAGGTGAAAGTCCTGCAGGATGAAGTCGTATTGCTTCTGCGAGCACATTTTCAGCGCCTGCTCGCCGGTATCGGCAGTGTCCACTTCCTTGACGCCCAGTTCGCGCAGCATCGACCTGACCGAACTGCGGAAGTCCGAGAAATCATCGACGATCAGAAAACGCTTTTGGTGATACGACAGCATCGAAGATTTCCAGGCAATTTAAGAAGAAGAACCCAAAGGCAAATACACGGACGGACTCAACTTCGCAGCCCTTGTTTTGGCGCGCAGATGATAACGGGTGGCACTAGGCTATCAAACACCTTCGCATAGACAATGAGCCCCCATGCCGACCGGAAGAGACGAACAAGTCCCTGACAGCCCGGGTTATCGGCCAGCAACAGCGTTCCCTTGAGAACCTTCCCCAACGCTCACCCTGAATAGGTGAAGGCGTTACTGAGAACGAGACATCGCGCACAAAAAAGCCCCGCCGGAATCAATCTTCCGGCGGGGCTTTTCTGGACAGCAAAGTGCTGATAAATGATGGTGTCCCAGGGCAGGTTCGAACTGCCAACCTTCCCCTTAGGAGGGGGATGCTCTATCCAATTGAGCTACTGGGACACAATTCGGCCGCGACGAAAACGCAGCGCGATGGACGGCGTGCATGTTAACGGCCGGGCCGGCTTTTGTCATGTCGTCCGTTGGGCTTTTTAAGTGTAGGCAGACGCCTCGGCCAGGCGCGGACTTGTTTACCGTACAAATTGCATTACTGCAAAAAGCCATCATTGCAAAATGCAAGACCCGGCTTTCGCAAAAATATCTTAATCCATTGTTTTTAAAGAATTTAATTGTCGATAGACTCTGGCATGCGAGCTACTTCAACTGTTCTCACAGATCAACGGAGGCCGCCTCATGAACAGCGCCCTTTTACTCTCGAGTTCAATCGCTCTGACGGTTTGCCGGGTTTTCATTTTACCCACGAGAGCGGTGCTACGCAGGTTGCCCAGCGAATGCCACATTACCTTCAACCGCAGAAAGCGCCACAGTTGGCCGTAATGAGCGGCCAGCACGGCTTTGTCAGTCAGGAGGTCAGCCAGGAAACCATCCTGGTACCGGCTCCGTCTGCCGAACGCCTGGTATTTTGAATGACCCTCACCAGGAGCACAGCATGTCCAAACCAGCCGCGAGTTTCTTCATCCTCGCCTTGTTGAGCGGCATTTTTCATCTGTCATTGACCCAGGACATGGTCGTCACCCTCTCCCTGATTGTCTGTGGTGTATTCAGCGCTCTGTTCGTGCTCGCACTGATTGCCGGACGCAAGATCAAGTTTGATCCGGTCCTGCGTTAATCCAGGTATGGCAGATCCGGCGCAAAGGCCTGCCATCCATCCTGAATTCCCCCCCCTCCATACGACTCTCCCTAGTAAATCGGCCATTTGCCACTATTCTGTAAAAGGCAAGGAACAGGGATCGAGTCCGCTTTTGCTGCCCGTCAGAAACCTTTCGTCGGGTGGAGAATGTGTTAAGCGATACGAACCGGTCGAACTTTTCAAACCAGTCAGCATTTCTGATAATTGGTGCTGGCATAAAGCCTTTATACAGTTCAATATTTGTCACAGAATTGACGCCAAGGATCTGGCTTGTTTGGGGCATGATGCGCGCCTCTATCAATTCAGGTTGAACATTTGGTCAGAGCGCTTGTCCTACCAGACATCCTGCGGCCAATCCCGAAACCGCTCCCCTGAACTAACCGGTTAAATATATGCGCCCATTGAAACAGGCAATTTATTCCAGCCGTACGGCTGACAAGTTCGTCGTACGTCTGCCAGACGGAATGCGTGAACGCATTGCCGAGGTGGCTCGCAATCATCATCGCAGCATGAACTCCGAAATCATTGCGCGCCTCGAGCAAAGTCTTATTCAGGAAGGTGCACTGGGAGAAGAGCTGAGCATGCGCCTGGACAGCCCAGAGCTTTCCTTGCACGAACGCGAGCTGCTGCAGCGCTTCCGCCAACTTTCCCACCGACAGCAGAACGCCCTGGTTTCGCTGATCGCTCATGACGCTGAAATGGCCGCCGACGCGTCCTGATTCAGCCAGAAAGCTCAAGCCAGCCTGATCGCTGGCTTTTTTTTGCCTGAAATCCGGGCACAAAAAACCCGCCTGACGGCGGGTTTTAGTGAAACGGACTTTAGAGCAGGAAGATTGTCGCAAGCCCCAGGAAGATGAAAAAGCCGCCGCTGTCGGTCACGGCAGTAATCATCACACTGGCACCCATTGCAGGATCACGCCCCATCTTCGCCAGGGTCATCGGAATCAAGACCCCCATCAACGCCGCCAGCAACAGGTTGAGCGTCATCGCGGCGGTCATCACCACGCCCAATGACCAACTGCCATAGAGCAGGTAGGCAACCACACCAATCACCCCGCCCCAGATCACGCCGTTGATCAACGCGACGGCCAATTCCTTGCGCATCAGGCGCGAGGTATTGCCGGTGCTCACCTGGTCCAGCGCCATGGCCCGAACAATCATGGTGATGGTCTGGTTACCCGAGTTACCACCGATCCCCGCCACGATCGGCATCAAAGCCGCAAGCGCCACGAGCTTCTCGATCGAACCTTCAAACAAACCGATGACCCGAGAAGCCACGAACGCGGTAATCAGGTTGATCGCCAGCCAGGCCCAACGGTTACGCAGGGACTTCCAGACCGACGCAAAAATGTCTTCTTCTTCACGCAGACCCGCCATGTTGAGAACTTCGCTTTCGCTCTCTTCACGGATCAGGTCGACCATTTCATCGATGGTCAGACGGCCGATCAGCTTGCCGTTCTTGTCGACCACAGGCGCGGAGATCAAGTCGTAACGCTCGAAGGCCTGGGCCGCATCGTAGGCGTCTTCGTCCGGGTGGAAGCTCACCGGATCGCTGGCCATCACCTCGGAAACCTGTTTGTCCGGATCGTTGACCAGCAAACGCTTGATCGGCAACACGCCCTTGAGGACGCCGCCGTAGTCGACCACGAACAGCTTGTCGGTATGGCCCGGCAACTCCTTGAGACGGCGCAGATAACGCAAGACCACTTCGAGGCTGACATCCTCGCGGATGGTCACCATCTCGAAGTCCATCAGCGCACCGACCTGCTCCTCGTCGTAGGACAGAGCCGAACGCACACGCTCGCGTTGTTGCTGGTCGAGGGTCTCCATGAGCTCATGGACGACGTCTCGCGGCAGCTCGGAGGCCAGGTCAGCGAGTTCGTCGGCATCCATGTCCTTGGCGGCCGCCAGGAGCTCGTGATCGTCCATGTCGGCGATCAGCGATTCACGGACCGAATCGGATACTTCAAGAAGGATGTCGCCGTCGCGATCGGCCTTGACCAGTTGCCAGAGCGTCAGACGATCGTCCAGCGGCAAGGCTTCAAGGATATAGGCGACGTCGGCGGAGTGCAGGTCATCGAGCTTGCGTTGCAACTCGACAAGGTTCTGCCGGTGGACCAGGTTCTCGACCCGGTCATGATGCGGGCCTTCCTGGCGGTGAGTCAGGTCTTCTACCACTCGCTGGCGCTGCAGCAACTCAACCACCTGAGCCAGGCGATCCTGCAAGCTTTCCTGCGTTTTCTTTACTTCAACATCGGACATAGGCGAACTCCACTCCCAGCAGCGGGGCACGCCGGAAGGATCAATCAGTCAATTCATGATTGGTAAAACGGGGTACTGAGTAACTACTGGGTAAGTCCATGGAGGTATTCCACAAGCCCCGGCGGGGCTGACGGGCGCAATGATACACCGCCTGACGGCTTTAAACGTTAAAAAATCTTGGCTGAAACAAGCGCTTGCACAACAAACCTGAGCATCGTCCTGATCCACAAAAATGCGACGACGCATTCCGAAAAGAAAACACACCCCCCTCGAAAATTGTAGCCGCTACCCTTGAAAAGGAACGTCATGGAGGATGCCTGATGCCATCAGTTGCACAATTCTTATTACTGCTCGGCCTGCTCAGCCCCCTACCCCTGGCGCTCGCCACCACCGTTCAGCGCTGCGAGGCGGCCAATGGGCGCATTACCTTCACCACACTGGGTTGTGCCACGGGAGAAAGCGTTTCACTTCAGGACGTACGTGCCTTTACACCCGGCAGCACGATGGCGCTTATGCCACCAGCCGAACCCCGTGAAACATCAGGAATGAAAATCCAAAGGAAAGACCCGACCGTGGTCGGTCAGGCGCAGGACAAGTGCGGAAACCTGATCAGTGCCAGGGAGCGCCGTGAAGCAATCATCAATCAGCGAGTGGTCGCCGGCATGAGCCAGCAAGACGTCGAAAGCGCCCTCGGCAAGCCGGACAAGATCAGTATTCGCAATTCAGCTACGAGCTACCGTTACGACACCCTGCGAGGTCGCAGTGCACAGGTGGAGTTCGACGAGAGGGGATGCACGAAAGGAAAAGCCAAATCCCGGACGGCAAAAAGCCCGCATTAAATGCGGGCTTTCTGTTGTATGGTGCACTCGACAGGATTCGAACCTGTGACCGCTCGGTTCGTAGCCGAGTACTCTATCCAGCTGAGCTACGAGTGCAATTTGTGTTTTTAGACCAGACCACAACTGGTTGAAACCAAGTTACTTGCATTACTGCAACTAACTCTTAAATGGTGCACTCGACAGGATTCGAACCTGTGACCGCTCGGTTCGTAGCCGAGTACTCTATCCAGCTGAGCTACGAGTGCATTTGTTGCCGCGCATTATAGGCCGTCTAATCTCTATGTCAAACACTTTTTTTAGTAATTTCAACAACTTACCGAAAAAGCCAGATTACAACGTACTACGCAAATAATGGCGGAGAACGGGGGATTCGAACCCCCGACACCCTTTTGAGGTGTACTCCCTTAGCAGGGGAGCGCCTTCGGCCACTCGGCCAGCTCTCCGCAACACGGGGCGTATATTAACCAGCTTCTTCCCCGTTTGCAAACATAAAAAACGATAAAAATTAATGGCTTGGTTCTTCGTCCTTCTCTTTCTTGATACGCAGGTAAATTTCCTCCCGGTGAACAGCCACCTCTTTGGGGGCATTAACACCGATGCGCACTTGATTTCCTTTGACGCCGAGCACGGTCACGGTGATTTCGCCATCACCGATAATCAGGCTTTCTGCGCACCGACGAGTCAGAATCAGCATACCTTTCTCCTCACGCATTACATTTCAGGGACAACAGTCTGCAAAAAAAAGGCACTCGACCCACAACCGGAGCGGTCGCAGCCCTACATGCCTGAGTATTGACTAGCGCGAGCAAAAGAACAGGCTCGGGGGTCACGCCATTCAAAAAAACAAAAGGCGCGGTCAGACCGCGCCTTTTGGCAAACGCATCACTCGCCCTGGCGGGCCGGTGCGTCCAGTTCGAAAGCCGTGTGCAGAGCGCGCACAGCCAGTTCCAGGTACTTCTCTTCAATCACTACGGAAACTTTGATTTCCGAGGTCGAGATCATCTGGATGTTGATGCTTTCCTTGGCCAGGGATTCGAACATGCGGCTGGCCACGCCTGCGTGAGAACGCATGCCAACGCCGACGATCGACACCTTGGCGATCTTGGTGTCGCCCACGACTTCACGGGCACCCAGCTCGCCAGCGGTTTTTTCCAGCACGGCCTGCGCCGCCTGGTAGTCGTTACGGTGCACGGTGAAGGTGAAGTCGGTGGTGTTATCGTGCGCGACGTTCTGCACGATCATGTCGACTTCAATGTTCGCGGCACTGATCGGGCCGAGAATCTTGAAGGCAACGCCCGGGATGTCTGGCACGCCACGGATGGTCAGCTTGGCTTCATCGCGGTTGAAAGCGATACCGGAAATGATCGGCTGTTCCATGGTTTCCTCTTCATCAATAGTAATGAGGGTGCCCGGACCCTCCTTGAAGCTGTGCAGTACGCGCAGCGGAACGTTGTACTTGCCGGCGAACTCGACCGCGCGGATCTGCAACACCTTGGAACCGAGGCTGGCCATTTCCAGCATCTCTTCGAAGGTGATCTTGTCCAGGCGCTGAGCCACGGACACCACACGCGGGTCGGTGGTGTAGACACCGTCGACGTCGGTGTAGATCTGGCATTCGTCAGCCTTCAGGGCTGCCGCCAGCGCCACGCCGGTGGTGTCGGAACCGCCACGACCGAGGGTGGTGATGTTGCCGTGCTCGTCGACGCCCTGGAAACCGGCGACAACCACCACACGACCCGCCTTCAGGTCACCGCGAATCTTCTGGTCATCGATCTGCAGGATACGCGCTTTATTGTGTGCGCTATCCGTCAGAATCCGCACCTGGTTGCCGGTGTACGACACCGCCGGCACGCCGCGCTTGATCAGCGCCATGGCCAACAGGGCAATCGTCACCTGCTCACCGGTGGAAACGATCACGTCCAGCTCGCGCGGAACCGGTTGGCCGTCGCCACTGATTTGCTTGGCCAGATCGATCAGACGGTTGGTTTCGCCGCTCATTGCAGACAGCACAACCACCAGGTCATCGCCGGCATCGCGGAATTTCTTAACCTTGTCGGCGACCTGCTCGATTCTCTCGACGGTGCCGACCGAGGTGCCTCCAAATTTCTGTACGATCAAAGCCATTTCAAAGCCGCCTCTGCCCATGAAGGGCGCCCAAATAATCACTCGAACAGTATTGCCGCCCACCACTAGACTGCGGGCCGCAAGTACTGCCTTATAGACCCTGCTCTACAAACGGAACGGTCAGGGCCAGTGCCGCATCCAGTGCGCCAGCGTCGGTACCGCCGCCTTGCGCCATGTCTGGACGACCACCGCCCTTCCCGCCCACTGCCGCAGCGGCTTGCTTCATCAAATCACCGGCTTTGAGTTGGCCAGTCAGGTCTTTGGTTACGCCTGCAACCAGAACGACCTTTTCCTCATGGACACTGCCGAGCAGGATCACTGCGCGGCCGAGTTTGTTTTTCAGTTGATCGACCAGCGCCAGCAGCGCCTTGCCATCCTGACCGTCCAGACGCACGGCCAGCACTTTCACGTCCTTGACGTCCAGCGCCTGGGCCGACAGATCGTCGCCCGCGGCACTGGCAGCCTTGGCCTGCAACTGCTCGAGTTGCTTCTCCAGCAGACGGTTGCGCTCCAGCACAGCCGACAGCTTGTCGATCAGGTTGTCGCGGCTGCCCTTGACCAGGCTGGCCGCTTCCTTGAGTTGTTCTTCCGCCGCGTTCAAGTAAGCCAGCGCTTGCGCACCGGTAACGGCTTCGATACGACGCACACCCGATGCCACACCGCCTTCGCTGATGATTTTCAGCAGGCCGATGTCGCCGGTACGGCTGGCGTGGATACCGCCGCACAGCTCGACGGAGAAATCGCCCATGCTCAGTACACGCACGTTGTCGCCGTATTTCTCGCCGAACAGCGCCATGGCGCCTTTTTGCTTGGCGGTTTCGATATCGGTCTCTTCGGTTTCAACGGCAGAGTTCTTGCGAATCTCGGCGTTGACGATGTCTTCCAGCGCCTTGATCTGCTCAGGCTTGATGGCTTCGAAGTGACTGAAGTCGAAGCGCAGGCGCTGACTGTCGACCAACGAGCCTTTCTGTTGAACGTGATCGCCCAGCACCTGGCGCAATGCAGCGTGCAGCAAGTGAGTCGCTGAGTGGTTCAACGACGTGGCGTGACGCACCTCGGCGTCAACGTGGGTCTCGACCGGCGCACCGACGATCAGGCTACCCGAATCCAGGATACCGTGGTGCAGGAATGCACCGCCGGTCTTGGTGGTGTCACGCACGTCGAAACGCGCGCTGCCCGCCTGCAGGTAACCGCAATCACCGATCTGGCCACCGGACTCGGCGTAGAACGGCGTCTTGTCGAGAACGATCACGCCCTCATCGCCTTCGCTCAATACGTCGACCGACTGGCCATCTTTATACAGCGCAACGATTTTGGCGGAACCGCTGTGAGCGATGTAACCGGTGAACTCGGTGGCCACGTCAACCTTGACCAGGCTGTTGTAGTCCATGCCGAAGGAGCTGGCGGAACGGGCACGAACGCGCTGGGCTTCCATTTCACGCTCGAAACCTTCTTCGTCGATGGTCAGGCTGCGCTCGCGAGCGATGTCGCCGGTCAGGTCCATCGGGAAACCGTAGGTGTCGTAGAGTTTGAACACCACGTCGCCCGGCACCACGTCGCCTTTGAGGTCAGCCAGATCCTGCTCGAGGATCTTCAGGCCCTGCTCCAGGGTCTTGGCGAATTGCTCTTCTTCGGCCTTCAGCACGCGTTCGATGTGCGCCTGCTGGGATTTCAGTTCCGGGAAAGCTTCGCCCATCTCGGCAACCAGGGCTGCGACGATCTGGTAGAAGAAGCTGCCCTTGGCGCCCAATTTGTTACCGTGACGGCAGGCGCGACGGATGATCCGGCGCAGCACGTAACCGCGGCCTTCGTTGGACGGCAGCACGCCGTCGGCGATCAGGAAACCGCAGGAACGGATGTGGTCAGCCACCACTTTCAGCGAAGCCTGGGCGTCATTGGTGCAACCAATGGCCTTGGCCGAAGCGGTCAGCAAGCTCTGAAACAGGTCGATTTCATAGTTCGAGTGAACGTGCTGCAGCACGGCACTGATCCGCTCCAGGCCCATGCCGGTGTCGACCGACGGCGCTGGCAGCGGGTGCAACACGCCATCGGCGGTGCGGTTGAACTGCATGAACACGTTGTTCCAGATTTCGATGTAGCGGTCGCCGTCTTCTTCCGGCGAGCCCGGTGGGCCGCCCCAGATGTCGGCGCCGTGATCGTAGAAAATCTCGGTGCAAGGACCGCACGGGCCGGTATCGCCCATGGTCCAGAAGTTGTCGGAGGCGTACGGCGCGCCCTTGTTGTCGCCGATGCGCACCATGCGCTCGGCCGGAACGCCGATTTCCTTGGTCCAGATGTCGTACGCCTCGTCATCGCTGGCGTAGACGGTGACCCAGAGCTTTTCCTTCGGCAGGTTCAGCCACTTGTCGGACGTCAGGAAGTTCCAGGCGTAGGTGATGGCATCACGCTTGAAGTAATCGCCGAAGCTGAAGTTACCCAGCATTTCGAAGAAGGTGTGGTGACGGGCGGTATAACCGACGTTTTCCAGGTCGTTGTGCTTGCCGCCGGCGCGCACGCATTTCTGGCTGCTGACCGCGCGGGTGTACGCGCGTTTTTCCTGGCCCAGGAAGCAGTCCTTGAACTGGTTCATCCCCGCGTTAGTGAACAGCAGGGTTGGGTCGTTGCCCGGAATCAAAGAGCTGGAGGCTACACGGGTGTGGCCTTGCTCTTCGAAGAAGCGAAGGAAGGCTTCACGGATTTCTGCGCTTTTCATTAGGTTCTTCCACGGAGGCTGCGGCCAAAGGCCTGTTCGAAACGTCAACAGACGAAGCGACGGCAAAGGGCCGCATTATATCGGCCCAGCGCGCGGGGTACAGCGTGTTTATACGATAGAAACGCTCAATTGGAGCGCTAACGCTATCACTTGCGCGAAAAGCCGACGAATGTCGCGACGACTTGCTCGATTTGCGCACGGCTGACGTCCATGTGCGTGACCATACGCAGACGCGCGGCGGCACTGAGCTTGATCCCGCGCTCGGCGGCAAAGGCCTTGATGGCCTCGGCCTGGTCGCCCATCTGCACGTAAACCATGTTGGTCTGCACCGGTTCGACTTCGAAACCCGCCGCCCGCAGGCCTTCGGCCAGGTATTGCGCGTTGGCGTGGTCATCGGCCAGGCGCTGAACGTTGTGATCCAGCGCGTACAGGCCTGCCGCCGCCAGAATCCCGGCCTGACGCATGCCGCCACCGACCATCTTGCGCAGGCGCCGGGCCTTGCCGATCAGCTCGGCCGAGCCGCACAGCACCGAACCGACCGGGGCGCCCAACCCTTTGGACAGGCACACCGAGACGGAATCGAAATACTGGGTGATTTCCCGGGCATCGACACCCAGCTTGACCGCAGCGTTGTACAGGCGAGCCCCATCCAGATGCAGCTGCAAACCGTTTTCGCGGGTAAAACTGCGCGCCCGCGCCAGGTACTCCAGCGGCAGGACCTTGCCTTGCATGGTGTTTTCCAGCGCCAGCAAGCGGGTACGCGCAAAGTGGAAGTCGTCCGGTTTGATCGCTGCGGCGACGTGGGTCAGGTCCAGCGAACCGTCGGCCTGCACTTCCAGCGGTTGCGGCTGGATCGAACCGAGCACCGCCGCACCGCCGCCTTCGTACTTATAGGTGTGAGCCTGCTGGCCGACGATGTACTCGTCACCGCGTTCGCAGTGGGCCATCAAACCCAGCAGATTGCTCATGGTCCCGGTTGGCACGAACAGCGCCGCGGCAAAACCCAGCCGCTTTGCCAATTCAGCTTCCAGACGATTGACCGTCGGATCTTCGCCATACACGTCGTCACCGGTGGCCGCAGTGGTCATCGCGTCGAGCATGCCGGCGCAAGGTTGGGTGACGGTGTCGCTGCGAAGATCGATAACGCTCATGAATCCGGCCTCGGTAAGCAGGGGAAATCCCTTTCAGGAAAGAATTACTGCGGGCATGGCGACGATTAATCAACCCTTGCGTAGGAAAAGGCCGATTAATCCAACGGAAAAGTCGATGACAATCATCCAAAAGGGGCCATGCGCATACCGCAAATATGTGATAAAAACGCTGCGCCGCCAAACATTTGGGCGGCAAAAACGTTCTCAGGGCGGGGTGCAACTCCCCACCGGCGGTAATTGCGCACAATGCGCATAGCCCGCGAGCGCTTGGTGACAGCACGGCTTCGGCGGTGCCTGGCAGCAAGGTCAGCAGACCCGGTGTGATCCCGGGGCCGACGGTCATAGTCCGGATGAAGAGAGAACGGGATTGACAACAAAGGGCCGTCCGCCGGCATTCGTGCGAGCGTGCGTACCCTCAAATCCCCTTCGATTCATAACGCCCTGTTTTTCACACAAACAGGAGTCAGAACATGCAACCCACCGCAATTGACAGCAAAGCCAAAAACCATCACGGCGAGCGCGTTGCGTTCATCCAGGCCTGCTGGCACAAGGATATTGTCGATCAGAGCCGTAAAGGCTTCGTCGCCGAAATGATTGCCCAGGGTTATCAGGAATCCGACATCGACTTCTTCGAAGTCGGCGGCGCCTTTGAAATGCCCCTGCACGCCAAGTTGCTGGCCAAGACCGGTCGTTATGCCGGCATCGTCGCGGCAGCCCTGGTGGTGGACGGCGGGATCTACCGTCACGAGTTCGTCGCCCAGTCGGTGGTCAGCGGCCTGATGCAGGTGCAACTGGAAACCGAAGTGCCGGTGTTCTCGGTGTCCCTGACCCCGCACCACTTCCATGCCGGCGAAGAACTGCATCACAAGTTCTTCTTCGATCACTTCGTGCACAAAGGCCAGGAAGCGGCAAAGACGTGTGCCGATACGCTGCACAAGATCCGCGCATTGCGCCGCACCGAGCCACGCGCGCTAGCCGTCTAAACACAAATCCTGCGATCCGGGTGATGTTTCTGGCGTCACCCAAATCAACTGTGGGAGCGAGCTTGCTCGCGATAGCGGTGTTTCAGTCAACAAATTCATCGACTGAAAGTCCGCTATCGCGAGCAAGCTCGCTCCCACAGGGGTTTTTATGTCTGGCTTCAGCTTGTGGTCAGGCCAGGTTCTCGTCGGTGGTCGGCACGACCAGGATGCCGGCACGCAAACCGTTCTTCACCTTGGGGTTCGGGAAGATGATCCGGGCGCCCTCCTCCTCGATGATCCAGCGGGTGTTGGCGATGTCTT
Source organism: Pseudomonas sp. P4_C4 (assembly GCF_056402055.1). Lineage (NCBI taxonomy): Bacteria > Pseudomonadati > Pseudomonadota > Gammaproteobacteria > Pseudomonadales > Pseudomonadaceae > Pseudomonas > Pseudomonas sp. P4_C4. The sequence goes on from NZ_JBFUID010000026.1 coordinate 59,272, forward strand.
CCGCCAGCAGATAACCCACTTCCAGCTCCGAAAAGTTCTCGATGTCCGCCGGCAGGTTCAGGCGGAAGCTGTCGCTGTGCTTGATGATTTCCCGTGCCACGCTGTACAGCTGCAAACCGTCCAGTGCTTCGTCAGTCAATTCCGGCTCGGTGCCTTCGATGATCTGCTTGAGGCGCGCCTCCAGCAGCGAGACATTGACCCCGGCGTTCTGCCCGAATGGCCGCGCCTTGCCGAGCTCCAGGGTGAAAGCCTCGGCACCGAGCTTGTCGTAGGTGTAGGCGCTGAACACGATGGACGGCTTGTTCTGCAGCAACACCGCTTCCATGCCGGCGGCGCGCAGGCGTGCCAGTTCCTGACGCGAATGCTGACGGTCTTCTTTCCATGGGTACAAGGCGAACTGCTCGATTTTCGAGCCACGAATGGCCGTGTGCAGGTCGTAATGCAGGCGCTGACGATCAGGCAGACTGAAGAAACTCGCCGCCAACCGCTCCAGCTCACAAGCACGCAAGGCTTCGGAGCCACTGCTTTGTTCATGACGGCCATTGAACAGCCGATTGACGTCCTGCTCGACGAAACGCTCGCCCTTGCGAATCGCCTCTGGGTTGCCGAACAGGAACAGAATACGTGCGCGCGGCTTCAAGTCGCCGCGGGCAATGTCGTGCAACAGGCGATCGAGCAACTCGATCGGCGCTGTTTCATTGCCGTGGATCCCCGCCGACAGCAGCAGGTCCAGGCCATTGTCACGCGCTTCAGGTGGCCGGACTTCCAGCGCACCTTCGCTCAACCAGCGCATGCGCACGCCTTCGACAGTCAGTTGAGTCTTCTCCGCCGGTTCACGGCCGGCGAGGGTCAGTTCAAGCAGTTTGCCGAGGGCGAGCATAGAGCGGTTTCCTTAGTGATCGTGGTTGCAATCCGGGCCGTGAACATGTTCCTCGTCGGTGAGGTCGGCAGGTTCCATCTCCAGTTGCAGACTTACCAGATTAGTCGCCAAAGGGCGCAGCAGCAGGTTGGCGTACTCGGCATCGCCTTCTTCGACGTCCACACCGATCAGCAACTGGCCGCGGCCGTCCTGCTGGATCCACAGCTCTTTGCCTTGCCACATGACCGCGACGCGGGTGCAGGAAGTCTCCAGTTGCGTGCCGTCGGTGTCTTCAAGGATCAGCTGCAGGGTATCGCTCATATCTTTACGCTCTCGTTTGAGATGAAGCAGCGCGCTGCCGTAGAAGGCGGCGCGCCGTCGATCAATTGATCTGGAATGGATAAACCGCGCCCAGTTTAAGGATTTGCGTCAGTTCATCCAGTGCCGTCCGGCACTCAAGCAACAATTGCGGGTCCGCCAGATCGTTTTCGGTCATGCGGTCGCGGTAGTGCTTCTCGACCCATTCGGTCAGTGTGCCGTACAGCGGCGCCGTCATGATAACCCCTTGATTGACGGCCGCCAGCTCGGTTTCGTTGAGTGCCACGCGCAACCTCAGGCAAGCCGGGCCACCGCCGTTCTGCATGCTCTGCTTGAGATCGAAGACTTTCACTTCGCGGATCAGGCCGCCGGAGCTGGTCAAACCCTGCAAATACTGCCAGACACGCTCGTTGCCACGGCATTCTTCCGGCACGATCAATAGCATGGAGCCATCAGGACGCGACAGCAGTTGGCTATTGAACAGGTAGGAACGAACCGCGTCTTCCACGCTGACCGCGGAACGCGGAACACAGACAGACTGAAATTTCCCACCGACTTTGGCGAGTTTGCTCTGCAGTTCCGCAAGCATCTGCTCGGTCTCGAGGAACGCGTCCTCGTGATAGAACAGCACTTCGCCGTTGCCGACCGCAATCACGTCGTTGTGGAACACGCCCTGATCGATCACCGACGGGTTCTGCTGGGCGTAGACCACGCCGTCATCGCTCAAGCCGTGCAAACGGGCAACGGCTTGGGACGCTTCGAGGGTCTGGCGCGCCGGGTACTTCTGCGGTGCCGGGTAGCGGGTGTCGAACGCGCTGCGGCCGAACACGAAGAACTCGACACCGGCTTCGCCGTATTCACGGCAGAAACGCGTGTGGTTGGCCGCGCCTTCGTCACCGAACTGCGCCACGGCCGGCAAGGCAGCGTGGTGGGCAAAGTGTTTCTGGTCAGCGAACATCGCCCCCAGCACGCGGCTGGTGGTCGGGTGTTCGATGCTGCGGTGATATTTGCAGTTGAGGTTGGCGGCGGTGAAATGCACGCGGCCATCAGCAGTGTCGGCGCTCGGACTGACCGTGGCGGCGTTGGCCACCCACATGCTCGAGGCCGAGCAACTGGCCACCAGCAGCGGCATCGCGTCTTTGGCAGCGCGCTCGATCACTTCAGCATCGGTGCCGCCAAAACCCAGGCGACGCAGTGCGGCCACATCCGGGCGCTCTTGCGGTGCCAGTACGCCCTGCTGGAAACCCATTTCCATCAGCGCTTTCATTTTTGCCAGGCCTTGCAGCGCCGCTTCCTTGGGGTTGGAAGACTGCTGGCTGTTGCTCTGGGACGCGACGTTGCCATAGGACAGGCCGCCGTAGTTATGGGTCGGCCCCACTAGACCGTCAAAATTGACTTCATAGGATTTCATCAGCGAGGCTCCACGAGAATCTGTTGTTATAGGCTTCAGTAACTATTCTTTGAGACCGCGTTGCGGCCATCGCGAGCAGGCTCACTCCTACAGGTTTGGTGGTGTTCACACATTTTATGTAAGACACAAATCCTGTAGGAGTGAGCCTGCTCGCGATTGGGCATCACGCCATTTTCACGCCTGGCGTCAGGGACGCGGGCATGATCAGACTCGGCGTTTCCAGCGAGGCCACCGGGTACGCGCAGTAATCCGCCGCGTAATAGGCACTGGCGCGATGGTTGCCCGAGGCGCCGACGCCGCCGAACGGTGCACTGCTCGCGGCACCGGTCAGTTGTTTGTTCCAGTTGACGATACCGGCACGGCTTTCCAGCCAGAATTGCTGGTAACGCGCTTCGGAGTCCGACAGCAGACCAGCGGCCAGACCGTAGGCGGTGTCGTTGGCTTCAACGATCGCCGCTTCAAAATCAGCGTAGCGGATCACTTGCAGCAACGGGCCGAACAGCTCTTCGTCAGGTCGATCGGCGACAGCGGTCACATCCAGAATGCCCGGGGTCAGCAAGGCCGATTGAGCCTGAGGCTGCGTCATTTCCAACAGCGCCACAGCGCCATTGGCCAGCAGGTGTTGCTGGGCATTCATCAACGCTTTTGCCGCGCCAAGGGAAACCACCGAGCCCATGAACGGCGCCGGTTGCTGATCGAAGGCACCGACTGCGAGGGTCGCGCTGACCGCCACCAGGCGCGCCAGCAGCGAGTCGCCCCAGGCACCTTGTGGCACCAGCAAGCGCCGGGCGCAGGTGCAGCGCTGGCCGGCGGAGATGAACGCCGACTGAATAATGGTGTACACCGCGGCATCAAGGTCCGCGACCTGATCGACCACCAGCGGGTTGTTACCGCCCATTTCCAGCGCCAGGATCTTGTCCGGACGACCGGCGAATTGCTGGTGCAGGTGATTGCCGGTGCGGCTGGAGCCGGTGAAGAACAGGCCGTCGATGCCCGGGTTCGCCGCCAGGGCGATACCGGTTTCGCGAGCGCCTTGCAGCAAATTCAATACACCGGCCGGCAGACCGGCCTCGATCCAGCACTTGACCGTCAACTCGGCGACTTTCGGTGTCAGTTCGCTTGGCTTGAACAGCACGCTGTTACCGGCCAGCAGTGCCGGCACGATGTGGCCGTTCGGCAGGTGACCCGGGAAGTTGTAAGGACCGAACACTGCCACCACACCGTGTGGTTTGTGGCGCAGCACAGCGGTGGCGTCGCCCAGCGGGCCGCTCTTCTCGCCGGTACGTTCGCGGTAGCTCTGCACCGAGATGGCAATCTTGTTGACCATGCTGGTGACTTCAGTCGCCGCTTCCCACAGGGGTTTGCCGGTTTCTTCACCGATGGTATGAGCCAGTTCGTCCGCGTGAGTCTTCAGGGCAGCAGCAAAGGCTTCCAACACCGAAATACGTTCTTCCAGGGTACGCCGCGCCCAGCCCGGGAACGCCTGACGCGCCGCTTGCACAGCCGACTCAACCTGAGCGGCGGTGGCACCGGTGCCGGACCACAGCACCTGCTGGGTCACCGGGTTCAGCGACTCGAAGGCTTCGCCCCCACCTGCCAGCCATTCACCTGCGATGTAAAGCGACTTCATTATTTCGACTCCCGAGCTGCGGACAACGCCACGGCGCGCACTTGATCGCCAGCGTTGAGTTGAAGACGTTTGGCGGTCTGCGGATCGACCACCAGGGTGCCGGCGGCCAGACGTGCTGGCGCAGCAGTGATCCGGCAGTCCTCGCGCTTGCGGTTGTGAATGATGAATGGCGTGGCGTCGTCACCCGGCGTGCCGACGGCCAGCACCAGCGCCTGGCTGTCACGCACGGCGCGGATCTTGGCGGTTTCGCACTCGATGGCCGGGCCGGCGTCGAAAATGTCGACGTAGCCCTGGTAGCTGAAACCTTCGCTCTTGAGCATGGCCAGCGCCGGCTCGGTGTCCGGGTGCACCTGACCGATCACGTTGCGCGCATCCGGCGACAGGAAGCAGGTGTACAGCGGAAATTTCGGCATCAGTTCGGCAATGAACGCCTTGTTGCCCACGCCGGTCAGGTAGTCAGCCTGGCTGAACTCCATCTTGAAGAAGTGCCGGCCCAGGCTTTCCCAGAACGGCGAACGCCCGGCCTCGTCGGAAACACCGCGCATTTCGGCAATGATCTTGTTGCCGAACAGTTGCGGGAACTCGGCGATGAACAGCATCCGCGCCTTGGACAGCATGCGACCGTTGAGGCCACTGCGGTAATCGGCGTGCAGGAACAGCGAGCACAGCTCGGAGTTGCCGGTCAGGTCGTTGGCCAGGAACAGCGTCGGGATTTCACGATAGATGTTCAGCTCTTGCGAAGCGCTGACCGTCAGACCGACCCGGAAGTTGTACCAAGGCTCACGCAAGCCAACGGCGCCGGCAATGGCGGAAATGCCCACCACGCGAGCGTCGTCGTCTTCGAGCACGAACAGGTAGTCCGCGTCGCCCCGCCCGGCTTCGCCGCGAAAGGTCTTCTCGGCCCAGCCGACCCGATGGGCCAGCCGCTCTTCGTTGGCCGGCAAGGTGGTCAGGCCGGTGCCGGTGCTGCGGGCCAGGTCGATCAGAGCGGGTAAATCGCTGCTGCGTACGGGACGAACGATCATGCTATCTCCTCAAACGGGCCGCTTGCGCCACCCGTGAAACTTCGCTGCTTTCTAGGCATCAATTGCGACGTTAAACCGCCACCAGGCGCACGCTGGCACCCTCGCCGACGCCCAGGGCTTCGGCTGCTTCCAGGTCCAGGGTCACCGGTTTACCCGGTGCGTAGTCAAGCTCGAGCATGACCGCGCGGTAGTCCTGCAACTGGGCATTGGCAACCAGATACTGGCGACCGACGCCTTTGACCGGCTCGCCGATCTTCACCGGCACCACACGGCTCTGGGCGATCGAACGGATCCCCGAGACACGGGCATGCAGCGTCGGGCCGCCGTCGAAGATATCGATGTAGTGATCGGTTTCGAAGCCTTCGCGCATCAGGATGTCGAAGGTGATCTGCGCCCGCGGGTGTACCTGGCCCATGGCTTCTTGAGCGGAGTCCGGCAGCAGGGGCACGTAGATCGGGTAATGCGGCATCAGTTCGGCGAGGAACGTCCGGCTCTTCAGGCCGCACAGACGCTCGGCTTCAGCGTAGTTGAGGTCGAAAAAGTTGCGCCCGATGGCATCCCAGAATGGCGAGTCGCCGTTTTCATCGCTGTAACCGACGATCTCGGTCACCACGGAATCGGCAAAACGCTCCGGATGGCTGGCCACGAACAGCAAACGGCCACGGGAGTTGAGCTCCGACCACGGCGAACCCACCAGATCGCGCTGCACGTAGAAGCTGGTCAGCAAACTGTTGCCGGTCAGGTCGTGGCACTGCGAGAGCACGTGGATCTTGTTGTGAATCTTCAGCTCGCGCGAAGCGTGCACGAAGGTTTCGTTGCGGAAGCTGTAGAACGGCTCGGAATAACCGGCGGAAGCAACGATTGCCGAACAGCCGACCAGCTTGCCGGTAGTGGAGTCCTCAAGGACGAAGAAATAGCTTTCCTCACCATTGAAGCTCACTTCGGCGGCGAACGAGGCTTCGCTTGCCGCGATCTTGTCGCTCAGGCGTTCAACGTCATCCGGCAAGGAAGTGACACCAATCGGGCTGTCCGCAGCCAGACGCTGTACCTCGCCCAGATCAGCCATTTGCGCGGGGCGCATCACCAGCATGGTGTCACTCCTTTTTCTAAAACTCTTTGAGGAAAATAAGCCAGCCCCTTGTAGGAGCGAGCCTGCTCGCGATGGTGGATCAGCAACAATGATGTCGACTGACACACCATCGCGAGCAGGCTCGCTCCTACAGAAAAGCGGGGCCGGCAGCAAAATTGGGTTCGACGCCTGAAAGGTCAGGCGTCGAAGGGTCTATCAGGCTTGCGTCAGTTTTGCTGCGGCACGCTCGAAGCGGTCCAGACCGGCATCGATATCGGCGTCTTCCACCACCAGGCTTGGGGCGAAACGCACCACGTCCGGGCCGGCTTGCAGAACCATCAGGCCTTCTTGCTCAGCGGCGTTGAAGATGTCCTTGGCCTTGCCTTTCCAGGCATCGCTCAGCACGCAACCGATCAACAGGCCCATGCCGCGGACCTTGGTGAACAGCCCGTATTTCTCGCCGATCTGCTCAAGGCGCGCCTTGAACTTGTCGTGTTTGGCGTTGACGCCGGCCAGTACTTCAGGGGTGTTGATCACGTCGATCACGGCTTCAGCGACCGCACACGCCAGCGGGTTGCCGCCGTAAGTGGTGCCGTGGGTGCCGACGACCAGGTGCTTGGCCAGGTCGTCGGTGGTCAGCATCGCCGCGATCGGGAAACCACCGCCCAGGCTCTTGGCGCTGGTCAGGATGTCCGGGATCACGCCGTAATGCTGGTAGGCGAACAGATGGCCGGTACGGCCCATGCCGGTTTGCACTTCGTCGAAAATCAGCAGCGCGTTGTGCGCGGTGCAGAGTTCGCGGGCACCTTGCAGGTATTCCAGTTCAGCCGGGATCACACCGCTTTCGCCCTGAATCGGCTCCAGCACCACGGCGCAAGTCTTGTCGGAAATGGCAGCTTTCAACGCAGCCAGATCGTTGTACGGCACGTGGGTGATACCGGTGATTTTCGGACCAAAACCGTCGGAGTACTTCGACTGGCCACCGACGTTCACGGTGAACAGGGTGCGGCCGTGGAAACTGTTGAGCGCGGCGATGATTTCGTACTTCTCGCTGCCAAAGCGGTCGAAGCCGACGCGACGGGCCAGCTTGAAAGCGGCCTCGTTGGCTTCGGCGCCGGAGTTGCAGAAAAAGGCGCGGTCGGCAAAGGTGGCATCGACCAGCTTATGGGCCAGGCGCAGGGCCGGCTCATTGGTGAACACGTTGGACACGTGCCACAGCTTGTTCGCCTGCTCGGTCAAGGCACCGACCAGCGCCGGATGCGCGTGGCCCAATACGTTAACGGCAATCCCGCCGGCGAAGTCGATCAGCTCGCGACCGGACTGGTCCCAAACGCGGGAACCGGCGCCACGCACAGGAATGAATGCGGCAGGCGCGTAGTTGGGAACCATAACCTGATCGAAATCGGCGCGTTGTACCGCAGCGTGCTCAACGGACATCGGAGTCTCCTGAAGAGAAAACACTCGCCTGAAACTGGCGAGCGATGGGGGGATTGTAAGGACAGTTTTCAGCCCGGCCTTGCCGCCAAGCGACAACTTCTTATAGCGCAAACCCCGGATTTTCCCGGGTTTACGGCAATGCGACATATAGGGTCGCAAAGGCGCAGTTTAACTGGCGCGGCGGTTTATAGGCAGTTAGCCGGTGCTGATAAAAATCTACTGCTCGCCCACCTCCCCCTGTAGGAGCGAGCCTGCTCGCGATAGCGGTATTTCAGTTGCATGGGTGCCAGCTGACCTACCGCTATCGCGAGCAGGCTCGCTCCTACAGCCAACTAGCTACGTTCGGCCGGCACTGACGACAATTCGAACGGGCTGCTGCTGCGCCGCTGGTTGCGATCTTCCCGCGGCGTGGCACCGAAGAAGTTGCGGTAGGCGCTGGAGAAATGCGGCCCCGAGGAGAAGCCACACGACAGGCCGATCTGGATGATCGACTTGCTGGTTTGCATCAACATCTGCCGGGCCTTGTTCAGGCGCAGTTCCAGGTAGTACTGGCTCGGCACACGGTTGAGGTATTGCTTGAAGATGCGCTCCAGTTGCCTGCGGGACACGCACACGTGTTGGGCGATTTCGTCGGTGGTCAGCGGCTCTTCGATGTTGGCTTCCATGAGCAACACGGCTTGTGTGAGCTTCGGATGGCTGGAACCGAGGCGGTTCTGCAACGGAATACGCTGGCGTTCGCCGCCCTCGCGAATGCGCTCGACCACCAGTTCCTCGGAGACCGCACCGGCCAGTTCCGCACCATGGTCACGGGCCAGCACCGCCAGCAACAAGTCGAGCACCGACAGGCCGCCGCACGCCGTCAGGCGATCGCGATCCCAGTCGAACAGGTGACTGGTGGCGATGACCTTCGGAAAACGCTCGGCGAAATCGTCCTGCCAGCGCCAATGCACGGCCGCGCGATAACCGTCGAGCAAGCCTAATTGCGCCAGCGGATAAACACCGGCCGACAGACCGCCGATCACGCAGCCGGCACGCACCAGTTGTTTAAGCGCACTGCTGAGCGCCGGCGCCAGTGCGGTCGGTGGCTCGTCGGCGAGCAGGAACAGCTTCTGGAAATTTTCGAGCTTGCCGGTCCACGCTTCACCCGGCAACTGCCATTCGCCTTCGGTCCGCGGTTCGGCCTGCAGGAATGACAGTTCGTAAACCACGTCCGGATGCACACGCTGGGCAACACGCAAGGCCTCCTCAGCCAGCGCAAGCGTCAGTGCTTTAGTGCTGGGCCAAATCAGGAAACCAATTCGATGGGCAGTCATGGGCGAGCGATCCGAAGCGAAGAACAGTGATGAAGGCATGGGCCAATGCTAGCCCGTAAACGAACGCAAATCTCAGAACCAGCACAGATCTAAATGTGGGATCTGGCTTGTCGGAGCCCCCCTGTAGGAGCTGCCGAAGGCTCGGGCCGCGATCGGACGATCTTTTGATCTTGATTTTTCAAATCAAAAGATCGCAGCCTCGCGTCACTCGACAGCTCCTACAGGGGGGCGACAAGCCAGCCCCCACAAGGGAGCGGGGCCAGCCACCAAATTGCGAAGCATGCACTATCCCTGTGCACAACGGCAGTCCTGATTATTTCAAGCTGCCGGACAGGAATTGCTGCAAACGCTCGGACTGCGGGTTCACCAGCACTTCGCGCGGGTTGCCGCTTTCTTCGACCACACCTTTGTGCAGGAACACCAACTGGTTCGACACTTCACGGGCGAAGCCCATTTCGTGGGTCACCACGACCATGGTCCGGCCTTCCTGGGCCAGGGCCTGCATGACTTTCAACACGTCGCCAACCAGCTCCGGGTCGAGGGCCGAGGTCGGTTCGTCGAACAGCATCACTTCCGGCTCCATCGCCAGCGCACGGGCAATCGCCACGCGCTGCTGCTCGCCGCCGGACATGTGGCCAGGATAAGCATCCTTGCGATGAGCAACGCCTACCTTGTTCAGGTAGTGCTCGGCTTTCTCGCGTGCTTCAGCCTTGGACATGCCCAGTACATGCACCGGCGCTTCCATGATGTTTTCCAGCGCGGTCATGTGCGACCACAGGTTGAAATGCTGGAACACCATCGACAGGCGCGAACGCATGCGTTGCAGCTGTTTCGGGTCGGCTGCCTTCAGCGCGCCGTCCTTGTTCGCCACCAGCTTCAGCTCTTCGTTGTTGAGCAGGATCTTGCCCGCGTGCGGCTGCTCCAGCAGGTTGATGCAGCGCAGGAAAGTACTTTTGCCGGAGCCACTGGAGCCGATGATGCTGATCACATCGCCGGCTGCCGCTTTCAGGGACACGCCCTTGAGCACTTCGTGACTGCCATAGCGTTTATGCAGGTCTTGGACTTCAAGTTTGTACATGCTGTCGGTTCTCACAAAAACAGTCAGTCAGTGGTATTCAGTGCTTGCGCGGGGCCAGGTAGCCCAGCCAGCGGCGCTCGGCCATCTTGAACAGCTTCACCAGGATGAAGGTCAGGCACAGGTAGAACACGCCGGCGGTGATGTACGCCTCGAACGGCAGGTAGAACTGGGCGTTGACCGTGCGCGCGGCACCGGTGATGTCGATCAGAGTCACGATCGACGCCAGACTGGTGGTCTGCAGCATCATGATCACTTCGTTGCTGTACTGCGGCAGCGCGCGGCGCAGGGCCGACGGCAGCAGGATGCGCTTGTACATCTTGACCCGCGACATGCCCATGGCCTTGGCCGCTTCGATCTCGCCGTTCGGCGTGGCGCGCAGGCTGCCGGCGATGATTTCGGCGGTGTAGGCGCTGGTGTTGATCGCGAAGGCCAGRCACGCACAGAACGTTGCGCTGGACAGCCACGGCCAGAGGAAGCTTTCACGTACGGCTTCGAACTGCGCCAGACCGTAGTAGATCAAGAACAGCTGCACCAGCATCGGCGTGCCGCGGATCACGTAGGTGAAGAGCCAGGCCGACATGTTGACGACCGCGTTCTTCGAGACGCGCATCAAGCCCAGCGGCAATGCGCACAGCAAGCCGAAGAACAGCGACAGCGCGAGCAGTTTGAGGGTGGTCACCAGGCCGCCGAGGTACAGCGGCAAGGCCTGCCAAATGACGTTGTAGTCGAAGATCATAGATCAGCCGCCCTTACGCCTACCGAGTAGCGCTTCTCAAGGTGACGCAATGCCAGCAACGACACACTGGTGATCACCAGGTACATCGCCGCCACTGCGAGGAAGAAGGTGAAAGGCTCGCGGGTGGCATCGGCCGCCTGCTTGGCCTTGAACATCATGTCTTGCAGACCCACCACCGAAATCAGCGCGGTTGCCTTGGTCAATACCAGCCAGTTGTTGGTGAAACCGGGAATCGCCAGGCGAATCATCTGCGGCACCAACACCCGGAAGAACACCTGGAAACTGCTCATGCCGTAGGCCATGCCGGCTTCGGCCTGACCTTTGGGGATCGCCATGAAGGCCCCACGGAAGGTTTCCGACAGGTACGCACCGAAGATGAAGCCCAGGGTGCCGATACCGGCGGCCAACGGGTTCAGGTCGATGTACTCGTCAAAACCGAGCAGCGGTGCGACGCGGTTGAGCAGGTCCTGGCCGCCGTAGAAAATCAGCAGGATCAGCACCAGGTCGGGAATACCGCGGATCACCGTGGAATACAGGTCGCCCAGCCAGGCCAGCCAGCGCACCGGCGACAGGCGCAGTGCCACGCCGATCAGGCCCAGAACGATGGCCATGGCCATGGACGACAAGGCGAGCTGAAGCGTCAGCCAAGCGCCATCGAGGATGACAGCCCCGTAGCCTTTCAACATGATTCAGGTCCTCGAAAGTTGGGATGAAAAAATGGCGCAAACCTCAGAGATCCTGTTGCTTGCGCCATTTCGGACTTGTCGCAGAGACGTGTTACTTGCCGTAGATATCGAAGGCGAAGTATTTGTCCTGGATTTGCTTGTACTTGCCGTTCTCGCGAATGGCCGCGATGGCTGCGTTGAGCTTGTCCAGCTCAGCCTTGTCGCCCTTGCGCACTGCGATACCTACACCGTCGCCGAAGTATTTGACGTCGGTGAACGCAGGGCCGACGAAGGCGAAACCTTTACCGGCGTCGGTTTTCAGGAAACCGTCATCCAGCAGCGTAGCGTCTGCCACGGTGCCGTCGAGGCGGCCGGCGGCCACGTCGAGGTAAATTTCGTTCTGCGAACCGTAAGGCTTGATCTCGGCACCCAGCGGGGCCAGGACTTCGCGGGCGAAACGCTCGTGGATCGAACCACGCTGCACGCCGATGTTCTTGCCCTTGAGCTCGGTCAGGCCTTCACTGACCTGAGTGCCGGCCTTCATGACCAGGCGAGCCGGGGTGTTGTAGTACTTGTTGGTGAAGTCCACGGACTTCTTGCGATCTTCAGTGATCGACATGGACGACAGGATGGCGTCGATCTTGCGCACCTTGAGCGCAGGGATCAGACCGTCGAACTCTTGTTCGACCCAAACGCACTTGGTCTTCATCTCTTCGCACAAAGCGTTGCCGATGTCGTAGTCGAAACCAACGATGCTGCCGTCCGGCGCTTTCGACGCGAACGGAGGGTAAGCCGCCTCGATACCGATTTTCAGAGGTTTTTCATCGGCGAAGGTTGGCAGAGACAGCACGGACAGTGCCAGGGCGCCAAGCAGCACGAGTTTCTTCATCTTGGGACTCCATCGGTAAAGGGCAAAAACGGCAGAGTGAGCAACAGCCCAATATGCGAGTGAGTGGAACCGGAAAGCAGTGCTGCGTCCTGGGAAGCCAGTGTTTAAATTCAACACGGGCAACGACGAGCGAGTGATCGGCATTCTAACGACAGGCCCGAGGCCGATATTTCTTCAATGCGACAACTAATTACAGAAGCACCGAGAAAGCCGTTTTAGCGCATTGACAGCCCTGCAAAATCATGCAAGAGCAAAAGACATTGAACCGATCTGTATTGCAAATTGCGGGCCTATTATTGGCAAACCCTTCTAATCCGGCAAGCGCAGTGTAATGGCTTATTTTTTGAGGGGCATTTCAGGCCCGGATTTGAGCCCCGGCGTTTCCCAATGCCCCGCATTGAAGCGATGCGGTTACACATTCAGTAACCTGAAGGAATGCAGGTAACAGTAGGAAACCTCCCACAGAGGAAGCCGATAATTATTGGTTGAAGATCAACATCAAAAGATCGCAGCCTTCGGCAGCTCCTACATGAATCGCGTTCCTCTGTAGGAGCTGCCGAAAGCTGCGATCTTTTGATCTTCAAAAACAAAAACCCCGCCAGGTTCAACACCTGACGGGGCTTTTGATGACTCAGATCCGCCGCTTACGCGACATTCATGGTCTTGTGCGTATCAATCAAATGCTGCACCACACTCGGATCAGCCAGGGTGGAGATATCCCCCAACCCATCATATTCAGCCGTCGCAATCTTGCGCAGAATCCGCCGCATGATCTTGCCCGAACGGGTTTTCGGCAGCCCCGGCGCCCACTGGATGACATCCGGCGAAGCAATCGGGCCGATCTCCTTGCGCACCCAGTTTTTCAGCTCCAGGCGCAGCTGCTCGTTCGGCTCTTCACCGTTTTTAAGGGTGACATACACATAAATGCCCTGCCCCTTGATGTCGTGCGGCACACCGACCACCGCGGCTTCGGCGACTTTCGGGTGCGCGACCATTGCGCTTTCGATCTCGGCGGTGCCCATGCGGTGGCCGGACACGTTGAGCACGTCGTCCACGCGACCGGTGATCCAGTAGTAACCATCGGCATCGCGACGGGCGCCGTCACCGGTGAAGTACATGCCACGGAAGGTCTTGAAGTAAGTATCAACAAAACGGTCATGGTCGCCAAACAGCGTACGCGCCTGGCCTGGCCACGAATCGAGAATCACCAGGTTGCCCTCGGCCTCGCCTTCGATGATGTTGCCCAGGTTGTCCACCAGTGCCGGCACCACGCCGAAGAACGGACGCGCCGCAGAGCCTGGCTTGAGCGCATGAGCGCCCGGTAGCGGGCTCATCATGTTGCCGCCGGTTTCGGTCTGCCACCAGGTGTCGACGATCGGGCAACGGGACTTGCCGACATTCTTGTAGTACCAGTCCCAGGCTTCCGGGTTGATCGGCTCRCCCACCGAMCCCAACAGRCGCAGGCTGCTGCCRTCRGCRCCTTCAACGGCGGCSGTGCCCGAGGCCATCATGGCGCGGATCGCCGTCGGYGCGGTGTAGAGGATGTTGACCTTGTGCTTGTCGACGATCTTCGACACCCGGGTGATGTCCGGGTAGTTCGGCACGCCTTCGAACAGCAGCGTGGTCGCACCGTTGGCCAGCGGGCCGTAGACGATATAACTGTGGCCGGTGACCCAGCCGACGTCGGCGGTGCACCAGTAGATTTCACCCGGGCGGTAGTCGAACACGCGCTCGTGGGTCATGGCCGCGTACAACAGGTAACCGCCGGTGGTGTGCTGCACACCCTTCGGTTTGCCGGTGGAGCCGGAGGTGTAAAGGATGAACAGCGCCTCTTCGGCACCCATCTCTTTCGGCGCGCACACGGTGCCGGCCACTTTCATCAGGTCTTCGTACCAGATGTCGCGATGCGGGTTCCACTTGATATCGCCACCGGTGCGCTGGCACACGATGACTTTCTGGATGCTGCTGGTTTCCGGGTTGGTCAGCGCGTCGTCGACGTTGGCCTTGAGCGGGATCCTCTTGCCGGCACGAATGCCTTCGTCGGCGGTGATCACCACTTTGGATTTGCAGTCGATGATGCGACCGGCCAGGGCTTCCGGCGAGAAACCGCCGAACACCACCGAGTGAATCGCGCCGATCCGGGTACAGGCCAGCATGGCGACCACGGCTTCGGGGATCATCGGCATATAGATAGTCACCACGTCGCCGCGGTGCACATCCTGGCCACGCAGGGCGTTGGCGAACTTGCAGACTTGCTCGTGCAGTTCGCGGTAAGTGATGTGGCGGCTTTCGGCAGGGTCATCGCCTTCCCAGATGATCGCGACCTGATCGCCGCGCTCGGCCAGATGGCGGTCGAGGCAGTTGTAGGACACGTTCAGGGTGCCGTCGGCAAACCAYTTGATGTCGACATGGTGATCGTCGAAGGAAGTCTGCTTCACCGTGGTGAAAGGCTTGATCCAGTCGAGGCGCTTGGCTTGCTCGCGCCAGAAGCCGTCCGGGTTGACGACCGACTGCTGGTACATGGCCTTGTAGGTCGCCTCGTCGGTCAGCGTGTTAGCCAGAACCTCGGGACGAACGGGATACAGGGAAGCCGCACTCATCTTTCTTACCTCGGTGGAATAGTTGTTTTTGTATGACCACGTTTTAGCCGGGCCGGGCCTATAGAACCATTCGACGATGGTAGTAACAAGCCCCTACAAATTGTCATGAAAAACCTTCAAACCCACTACCGCCGCGGTACCTGTGGGAGCGAGCTTGCTCGCGATGGGGCACTAAAGGACACCCATTTCAAGGCTGGGACCCACACAGATCGGGGATTGTTACAGGATCTGTCAAAAGTGTTTATCAAATCCACGACTATATGGACGAGGCGCACACACCTAAAATCCGTCTTGCCAACAAGGCAACCTGATTAACCCAGTTACAGCCCCCACGAAGGCAGTTAATCAAACACCCTGGTACTGAAGTTCCACACGCAATCCCAAAAAGATTGCGTGCCCCCTTTCGACCTCTAAAAGGTAAAAATCAAATGAAAGCTTTATTGGTTCTGGCCCTCAGCAGCGTGTGCCTGACCGCCATGGCCGGCGAGGTCCCGACTGATGTCGCCCAGCAACAACCACCCATTGAGGAATACACTTACTCGATGAATCTGGACATCGCCAAAGTGATCTCCATGAGCGAAGCCCCGAACGTGTGTGAAGTTGTACCCATGAAAATGGAATACGAAGATTCCAACGGTCAACGGCATATCCTGCGTTACAGCGCGATGGGCAACGGCTGCTCTAACGGCTGATCCCCTGCTTCACCCCTCCCCCAATAAGGTTCGACCCACCCGCCTCGATCAGGCAGATGAAGCGCCGAACCTTAATGATCGATTAATTCGATTATTTTAAGCATTTATTTGCGCTTTTTAATCGAAATAGTCAGCGTAAAATCAACTGCAACCCAAGACAAACAACGCCTGCGAAACTGGAGCAACGACCATGAAAACCCAACTGATCCTCGCCCTGACCCTCTCCGTCCTGGCTGCCAACACCTTCGCCGCCGATGGTTACGACCGCACCGGCTCGGCTGCTTACACCAGCGAAGCGGCTGTCGCTTCCGACGGTTACGACCACACCGGTTCCGCGTCCTTCGCCGCCGATGGCGCAGACCACATTGGCGCCGGCAAACTGGCTTCCGACGGCGCTGACCGCACTGGCGCCGCCCGCCTCGCCGCCGATGGTGCCGACCACATCGGTGCCGCTCGCCTGAGCTGATCCGCCAGCGTGACTTCACAGCCCGACTTCGGTCGGGCTTAGTTGTGTCTGGAGCCTGAGAAAACCCCACCGAAACACAAGATGTAGTGAAAAATGCCTTTTTTGGTTATTTCTTGAACAAAAATAATCCAGGGCAAAAAATCAGGAAAAAAAATCTTCCCCCGCCAACATCGTTCAAAGCCCTGTAAACCCTCGCTCCGAACGAAAAACCGCCCCCGTCGACCGATCCGTGAGCCATTTCGCCGCCCCACAGCACGCAAAACTTCCCTATAATGCGGCCTTAAACGGGCCTGCAATATTCCCTTACAGGGATGAAAAGCCAGTCTGAAGCCCCGCACAAGCGATCAAAGCTTGCTGCGCCCATCAGTGGCTCTCGGAACCCCGTACAAATTTCTGTTTGATGCCTGCGTATAGCTGCTGCAAAAAACAATTCCTTTAGATCCAACGCGGCCAGTAAGGCCGTGTGAAAAACCGACCTATCCAATTTCACACGGGCACACTGGCCCTCACGCAGGAGACGACACGTCATGCTGAGCTGGGACGAATTCGACAAAGAAGACACGGAAGTAGCAGTCAAGAGCGCCAACGCTGGCCACGCCACCGAAGCCAACATGGACCGTCTCGACAGCGCCGGCGGTGCCGCCGCCCTGGAAGCCCGTGCCGTGACCGCTTCTGACTCCGCCGCCGTTGCCCGCGCCAAAGCCGCCCTGGATTCCCTCGACGTCGCCGAAGGCCTCGCCGAACTCGAAGGCGCCTCCGCCCGTGTCGCCGTTGACGAAAAGCGCATGATCAACTGCCGCGCCGACCTCAACCAACTCGTACCCTTCAAGTACGACTGGGCCTGGCAGAAGTACCTGGACGGCTGCGCAAACCACTGGATGCCGCAAGAAGTCAACATGACCGCCGACATCGCCCTCTGGAAAGACCCGGAAGGCCTGACCGACGACGAGCGCCGCATCGTCATGCGCAACCTCGGCTTCTTCTCCACCGCCGACTCCCTGGTTGCCAACAACCTGGTCCTGGCCGTGTACCGCCTGATCACCAACCCGGAATGCCGCCAGTACATCCTGCGCCAGGCCTTCGAAGAGGCGATCCACACCCACGCCTACCAGTACTGCATCGAATCGCTGGCCATGGATGAAGGCGAAATCTTCAACATGTACCACGAGATCCCATCGGTCGCGAAAAAAGCCACCTGGGGCCTGAAATACACCCGCTCGATCTCCGATCCGAAGTTCGAAACCGGCACCGTCGAAACCGACAAAGAACTGCTGCGCAACCTGATCGCCTACTACTGCGTCCTGGAAGGCATCTTCTTCTACTGCGGCTTCACCCAGATCCTCTCCATGGGCCGCCGCAACAAAATGACCGGCGTCGCCGAGCAGTTCCAGTACATCCTGCGCGACGAATCCATGCACCTGAACTTCGGCATCGACGTGATCAACCAGATCAAAATCGAAAACCCGCATTTGTGGGATGCCGAGATGAAGGAAGAGGCTTCGCAGATGATTCTGCAGGGCACTCAGCTGGAGATCGAATACGCGCGTGACACCATGCCTCGTGGGGTATTGGGCATGAATGCGGCGATGATGGAGGACTACCTGAAGTTCATCGCTAACCGTCGCTTGTCGCAGATTGGGTTGAAGGAAGAGTATCCAGGGACGACTAACCCGTTCCCTTGGATGAGCGAGATCATGGACTTGAAGAAAGAGAAGAATTTCTTCGAGACTCGGGTTATTGAGTATCAGACTGGTGGGGCTTTGAGCTGGGATTGATTCTAGAGCTTGCAGCGATTTGACGACTTGAATCGACAAATCGAATACCAAAAAGCCCCGATCTGATCGTAATGCTGTTCACTTAAGTATTTGAGTCCCAGCCGGGCTTCCCCGAAAATCCGATGCCAGACCTCTGGCATCGGATTTTTTATGTCTGTTCAACAGGACCTGCTCGACCTCGGCGACCTTTTCAACTTTTGCGACCTGAGCACCTTCACCCAAAACATCCCGATTGAGTGGGTAGCGTCTGCGCTGGATCTATCCAGTCAGGCCACCATTCGCCGACGGCGCCTGCCC
>NZ_JBFUID010000027.1:0-77255 GCF_056402055.1 Pseudomonas sp. P4_C4
AACCGTAGGTGCCCGTATCCGTACCCGCAATGCTCCAGGTCGCCGTGGCATCGTGATCGATGTCGGCCGCGCTGAACTGGCCGTTCACGCTGAGCGTGGTGTCTTCCTGCACCGCGCCGGCCGCATTGCCCGTCGCGAAGCTGAGCACGGGCGCGTCGTTGCTGCCGGTAATGGTGACGGTCACCAGCTGGGTGTCCACGCCGCCCAGGCCGTCGCTGACTTGCACCGTGAACACGTCATCGTGGCTCTCGTCAGCCTTCAGCGACTGCACCTCGCTGGCGACCCCATCGGTGCCATTGGCCAGTGTGTAGGTCCACTGGCCGCTGCTGTCCACGGCGATCGCGCCGTAGGTGCCCGTATCCGTACCCGCAATGCTCCAGGTCGCCGTGGCGTCGTGATCGATGTCGGCCGCGCTGAACTGGCCGTTCACGCTGAGCGTGGTGTCTTCCTGCACCGCGCCGGCAGCATTGCCCGTCGCGAAGCTGAGCACGGGTGCGTCGTTGCTGCCGGTAATGGTGACGGTCACGTCCTTGGTCACCGTCGCCCCGAAGTCATCGGTCAGCGTCACCGTGAACACTTCGGTCTTGGTCTGGCCCGCGGCCAGGTACTGCGCCGCGCTGTTGTTCAGCGTATAGCTCCAGCCCACGCTACCCGCCGCGTCGCCGGTACTCTCGTCGTTCACAGTGGCCACCAGCGTACCCAGCGCACCGGACGGAGCACTCACGCTGGCCAGATGGGCGTGATCGGCCAGGTCCACGTCGCCGAAAGCGAAGCTGCCGCTGGTCACCGTGGTGCCGTCTTCGGTCACCGCCGCGCTTTCGATTTCTGCCGCCGTCACCGTCGGCGCGTCATTGGTGCCGGTCAGGGTGATCGTCACATTCTTGGTCACCGTCGCCCCAAAGTCGTCGGTCAGCGTCACCGTGAACACTTCGGTCTTGGTCTGGCCCGCGGCCAGGTACTGCGCCGCGCTGTTGTTCAGCGTATAGCTCCAGCCCACGCTGCCCACCGCGTCGCCGGTGCTCTCATTGCTGACAGTGGCCACCAGCGTACCCAGCGCACCGGCCGGCGCACTCACGCTGGCCACATGCGCGTGATCGGCCAGGTCCACGTCGCCGAAGGCGAAGCTGCCGCTGGCCACCGGGGTGCCGTCTTCGGTCACCGCCGCGCTTTCGACTTCTGCCGCCGTCACCGTCGGCGCGTCGTTGCTGCCGGTAATGGTGATCGTCACGTTCTTGGTCACCGCCGCCCCGAAGTCGTCGGTCAGCGTCACCGTGAACACTTCGGTCTTGGTCTGGCCCCCAGCCAGGTACTGCGCCGCGCTGTTGTTCAGCGTGTAGGTCCAGCCCACGCTGCCCGTAGCGTCGCCGGTGCTCTCGTTGCTGACAGTGGCCACCAGCGTACCCAACGCACCGGCCGGCGCGCTCACGCTGGCCACATGGGCGTCATCGGCCAGGTCCACGTCGCCGAAGGCGAAGCTGCCGCTGGTCACCGTAGTGCCGTCTTCGGTCACCGCCCCGCTTTCGATTTCTGCCGCCGTCACCGTCGGCACGTCATTGGTGCCGGTGATAGTGATGGTCACATTCTGCGTTACTGACGATCCATGACCATCGTTGATGGTGACCAGGTAAGTTTCGGTGACTGTCTGTCCCTGGGCCAGGTACTGCGCCGCCGCATTGCTCAGGTTGTACGTCCATTGCACCGAACCGTTGGCTGCATTCGCTGCTTCGCTTACCGGCGAGAGTACGAACGTACCAAGATGAGTAGCGTTGCCCGCCGCCGGCGCGAACGTCGCCATGTGCGTGTCACTCAGGTCGACGTCGTTAAAGACAATCGTGCCGCTGGCTGTCTGCGAGTCGGTCGTGCTCGCCGTGGTGTCGGCGTCTTCGGTCACCGTGCCGGCCTGCGCGCCGATGCTGATCGTCATACCATCATTCACGCCCGAAAACTGCACCGTCGCAGTGGCCCAACTGAGCGTTCCGTTGCCAAGACGAATCGCATAGGTAAAGCTGTCCGTCAGGAGCTCGCCAGTAGCCAGCGCCTGGAGTTGTGCCTTGAAAGCAGACGAGAAAGTAGTGGCGTCGTAGCCGACCTTACCGTCCGAGGTGATCCAGATCTTTGCACCATTCAAACTGGTGTCAGAACTCGTCGCCTCAGCCCTCGCCGTATCCTGGGTCAGGAGGTCGGCCGGAGCATAAGCCTTGGTGGCAGTAGAAAGACTGTCCGCGTTGTCGAGTGACCAGAGTGTCTTCGCGTTGCCACCGAGGTCATTGGACATGACGTCCCAATACACGACCCCCAACAGATTTTCAGTGGTGGTGAAGATGTCATCCTTCGCCTGCGGCGTATTGGAAAACGAGGTAACGGTTCCGCCGCTGGTAGTTGTAGTGCTAGCCATGTCTTTCTCCCAAGAATGTCACCCTGAGCAAAAAACCGCCGTGGGCCGCTAACAGCCACAAGCGCTTCTTCCTCAACCCACGAAAACCTCATTCCACCGGCACCAGCCGGCTGGCCAGCA
Organism: Pseudomonas sp. P4_C4; assembly: GCF_056402055.1. Lineage (NCBI taxonomy): Bacteria > Pseudomonadati > Pseudomonadota > Gammaproteobacteria > Pseudomonadales > Pseudomonadaceae > Pseudomonas > Pseudomonas sp. P4_C4. The sequence continues at coordinate 2,516 of NZ_JBFUID010000027.1, forward strand.
GCTTCACGCCCGCCCCGGTCCTGCCGCCTTGTGGCTCAATGCGCACAATTTGTCCTTGAGCCTTGAACTTCATGGGGCCGCCGGGAGTGTCGAGCTCGATCTCGAAGTCAATCAAGCTACCCACCTGCAGCTCACTATCGGTTTCGAAATACAAACCGGAGGCGCTGATGTCACGGGTGACACCGTTGCCCCCGCCGATCAGTTGCAGCGGCAGGGTGATTTGCTCACGGGGCTCAATTCGGTATGTGCCTTTCATGGTTGCAGTCTAAAAACGACCGCTGTTTTATACATGGGAGCGCTATCCCTTTTTTCTGGGAGTCAATCAGCCATGAAAACAGGGCTTTACGGGACAAATGTCATGGGTGGGGCTACCTGAAGCGTTATAGAAAAAAGCTACAGGCTGCAACGATTGCTATCATGATCAGCTAACACAACCCGCCTAAAGAGGCAGCGACCCGCATGCCAATTCAAGTCCTGTTAGTAGCTCTACCGCTCGTGGCCTGGGGCCTTGAGCGTCTGGTGGAAAGCGCTCAACCGAGGTTGACGCTGGCGGGCTCGGTGGCGTCGGTGGCGGAGTACCTGCTTTCGCTTCACCAATACGCGCCAGATGTGGTGGTGCTGGACCTGGACAGCGAGGACTGTATCGAGTCGCTGGTCGACTTGCACAGCCAGACCAAAGCCAGGATTCTGGTAGTGACAGGGTCGAGCGACGTGGCGCTGCATGACAGAGCGGTGCTGGCGGGCGCACGTGGCGTGGTGGATAAGCGGGAGTCGGCCTCCGCATCGACATTGCTCAAAGCCATAGAAAAAGTGCATGACGGCGAACTCTGGATTGACCGCAATGCGACCAGCCGTATCTTCCTTGAACTGGCGCGCAAGAAAGCCGAGCGCGATATTGACCCGGAGCAACAAAAAATCGCCAAGCTAACGCGCCGCGAGCAGCAAACCATTGCATCGCTGGCCAGCGACCCCTCAGCCCCTGGCAAATTGGTGGCCGAGAAGTTGCACATCAGCGAGCACACGCTGCGCAACCATTTAACATCGATCTACAGCAAGCTGGGCCTGACGAACCGCGTAGATCTGTACGCCTACGCACACAAGCATGGCCTTTCCACAGGCGACTGAGGACTGCGGCAATACTCCTTCTGCTTACACAGAATTCAGTTTTGTTGCATCGACCGGTTGAATCCACAGCCAAATGCAGACTTTAACGCTGGCACGTGGTTATGATCCGGGATAACCAGGATCCCTTGGACCCACGCTTATGCCAGCCTCGCAAATCCGCCCCTCACCCGCGCCACTGCTCAAACCAGGAGAAACGGTGGTCCTGTTCGACGGTGTCTGCAAGCTGTGCAATGGCTGGGTGAGGTTCTTGATTCGCCATGACCGCCAGCGGCGAGTGCGGTTGGCGGCGGTTCAGTCACCCGAGGGGCAGGTTCTGCTCGCGTGGGCAGGTTTGCCCGTGGATCAATTCGACACCATGGCGGTGATCCGCGACCGACACTACTGGGACCGTTCGGATGCATTTTTCGAAATCATCGCCCAGTTTTCCGCACTCTGGCGCCCCGTGAACCTGTTGCGTATCTTCCCTCGCAAACTTCGAAATTGGGCATACGACCGCATTGCGCTTAATCGTTATCGGCTCTTCGGGAAATACGACACGTGCCTATTGCCGGAGCCTGATCATGAACAGCGTTTTTTGAAAGCGCCCCTATGAACGCCCTCACACGCATTAACCGGATCACCCGTTCCACATCTGGCATCACCGCCAAATGCCTGCAAACGATGCTACCGAAATTTCCGTAGCCACCGACCACCATCACCCTGAATACCCTTCAGCTATTCCCTGACTGACAGGCTGCTTTCGGCTGTGGATTCAACCGGTGGTGAAAGGCAACAATCGGCCAATACCCGACATTTCCCCCTGGCTCGATAGCAGGCGTTTTCGGTCCACGTACTGTCACAACCACCGCGCGAAAAATCCGTCATGACATGTCATGACCTCCTTCAGAAACGGACTTTGACCAACAAATACGGGGTTTAAAGGACGAATGGTCGAGAGGCGTCAAGCGCGGGGAATTGCCGGGAGTTTGCAGCCACTACAGGCTTTTCAGGCAGGCACGTTCGTCGCGGTGCAGTGAACTTCACTCTCATCACGTGTCACATTAGGTCCTTGTCAAGCCAACTACAGAAGAGGTACAGCCTTATGAGCATGGCCACAATTGTCAGTGCCGTGATTTCCAGTCTCGCACCCAGTGTCTTCGACCAGAACAGCCTGCAAGACCCCGGCGCGCATGTTTCGGCCGTTGAATACCACTATGGGATGGACATCGATGTGAAACGCGTACTGCAGCGCACCGATACATCCGACAAGACCGGCGTGGTACCGGTGACCCTGGTCTACGAAGACAGCGAGGGCGAGGTTCACAAGATCCGTTTCCTCGAATGGGGTGCAAGCCCCACCGCCCCCACCAGCATTGCCTGATCCGCTCGCCGACAGGGTTCCGGGCCTCGCCTGCCCCCCCAGAAGCGGAAGCTAAACCTCATAGGCACCCAGTGCGGATGATGTTTTTGTTACCTGAAAATTAAAATAATCGAATGATTAAAAGTTCATTCGTGAAAATCACTATTATCTTGGCCGCGTCATGCCGCAAGATTAATTAATAGTAATTACTGGATCTTGACTGCCATCAGCAACGGCAAACTCCAATTATGCCGTGCCGAGAGCCAAGTTGATTCACTATTACAACCAAGAGGTCACCATGGAACTTAGTATGTTTTCTTCGTCCACCGTGGAATATGTGCGTTTGGGCGTTGTATATTTTCATCTTATCGCCTGCTGCGTGGCAATCGGGCTGGTTTTGACCAGTGACATTGCAATGGTCAAACAACTCCTGAAGGGCGATGCATCAGGTCACCATGATGACGCGCACATGGACAGTCTTCAAAAAACCGTATCGCTTGCACTTGTCGCGCTCTGGATTACAGGCATTGGTATTGTCGGGATCGATTATGCCGGCAAGGGGATGGAGTATTTCCTCAATCCAAAAATACAAGCCAAAATCGGCATCGTTGTGCTGTTGACCGTTAACGGCTTCGTGTTGCATCGCGCTGTATTGCCGGCGCTGAAAAAAGCCGGTTCGTTACTGAAACTCTCCTTCAACCTGCGCATGCTGGCGCTGTTCTCGGGGGCGTTCTCTGGCGTGTCGTGGTTCTATGCCGCCATGCTGGGCGTTGGTCGTCCACTGGCCTGGAAGTACTCGCTGGTGGAGTTGCTGGCAGCCTATCCGGTGCTCATCGTCGCTGGATTCGGGATGATGGTATTGCTCACTGCCTGGGCCAAAAACAGAGACACCGAAGCGCACATGGAGCAAGGCACCAGGACTCCAGGAAACGCCGCCCTGGCTGGCTGGTAACTCCAGGTTGAACAAGGACGTTCAGCGCTAGCCAATGAATCCCGCTTTAACTGTTAATAAAGTCTCACTTGAGGATACCCAAATGAAATCCATGAAAGTTCTCTTCGTAGTCGCCACTCTGACCGCTTCTTCTCTGGCGATGGCCACAGGTGGCGGTGATCGGACCTTCGCACGCATGGAGTCGGCCCGCAAAGTCTCGATGGAAACCTACCAGGTTGCCCAGAAACAGAAGGCTGAAGCCGCTGTAGCTCAAAGCAAAGCCAAGGCGACCGACCGCAGCAATAGCTGATCCGTATAGCGCGTCCCCGGGCTGACAGAAATGTGCGGCCTCAAGCTTCGAATGCAGCACCCAAGGTGCTGCTTTTGCTTATTTAACCGAAATCCCGCTAACACAAAATCCAGTGTGTTGAATCCACAGCTATAAGCAGCCTTTCACGAAGGGCTGCTTTGGGGCCTGTTCTTCAGGTCTGGGCTCAGAAGCGATAGTTGGTGCTCAGCTCCAGCGTCCGTGGGGCACCGGGCGTGATCAGATCCACCGAACCATGCGCCGAAGCGTAATACTCCTTGTCGAAGACATTGCGCAGACGCAGGGCCATGTCCCATTTCGGCTGGTTGTACAACAGCGCGGTGTCCACTGTTGTGTAAGCCGGCATGACCACATTGTTATCCAGCGCGGTATAGCGATCATCGACATAGTTGGCCCCCATGCCCACACGCCAGGTTTGCGTCAGCGAACGCACCAACCACAGGTTGGCGCTGTGGCGCGGCGTCAAGGTGGGTACCTGGCCTTCGTTGACGACACCGTTAGTAAGGCTGTTGGACTTGGATCACGTAGAGGGGCATCGATCTTCAGCGCGCTCCTGCTCTCGAATGAGTGGAGTCACTTAAGGCGACAGGCAGAAATCGGCCGATTCTGTTGAAAAAGTCGGCCGTGGTTTCCACGGCAGAAAAATACGCGCCTGAGATTGAAGTCTTTACTTTTGGGCAGAGGCTTCCGGGCTCAGATTTCACGTAGCAGCGTGTAAAAAAGGCATATTCACCACTCAATATTCAGGCCATTTGGGCGGGCCGACTTTTTCAACGGAATCTGYCAGAAGCAGCCACTCAAACACCGACTTATGGTATTCAGTCTGTATCACTCATGGAAAACAGCGCGCCGATACTTCTTCCGAAGGCCGACGATTTTTTCAGTAAACGGAGTCACCTACATGGACGTCATCAATCAGTTGCAACCCGAAGAGTGTGCAGGCATGGAGGATATTCGACGCGAAATCGATGCCCTTGATCAGGTTGTTATCAAGCTGTTGGGCAAGCGTTTTCACTATGTACTGGCTGCCTCGAAGTACAAGACCTCAGCAACTTCGGTGCGTGCTCCGGAGCGTTTCAAGGCCATGTTGGAGACACGACGCGAGTGGGCCGAGGCTGAGGGCCTGAGCCCGGATGCAATCGAGAAGATGTACAGTGACCTGGTGAACCACTTCATTGCAGAAGAGATGAAACACTGGGCGGCTCATCAATCCAACACCTGACTCTAGTGTCCGCCATGGGGCGTCAACCGCCCTTCATGTCTGCTGTAATCGGCCATTTGCGGGCATGCCATTGCTTTCCATCACCCTGCGCTAGCCTTGGGACTCAGCTAAAGTACCGATTCATGGAGCTTAGAGACGAGCAATGAAACTGAACCACAGGCCAGTGAAGGCTAGCGACGTTAAAATGATCTGCGGCTTTCCTCAGAACGCTCAAGAGTTGTTTTTCATGTTTCCAAAGGCGCACTTCCCGCTAACGGAAACGCAGTTGATTACCGCGATCTCCCAACGCTTTGACTCTACCGTCGTGGAGATCAATGGGACTGTCGTTGGGTTTGCAAATTTCTATCGAGCTGAACGCAATGGCGTTTGCTGTATCGGCAATGTCATCGTCTCGCCGAGCGCTCGGGGTGAAGGAGTGGCCACGTTCATCGTAGAGACGATGACCGGCTTGGCATTCGAGCGTTACGGAGCCAACGAGGTGCAGATTTCCTGTTTCAACGAAAACACCGGAGGGCTGCTGCTCTACCCCAAGCTTGGGTTTGTGCCTTATGCAATTGAGGAGCGACCTTCTTTGGGAAACGGCCGATCGGCCCTCATACACATGACGCGCAGCAGAATCTCGACAGGTTGAATACGCGGTCGATTGTTACCCTGGAAGACAGGCAGAGATCGGCCAATAGCTGCCCCTTGGCGAGAGGCAGATTACAACGATGAACTCAACGACGATCGTTTCAAACCAGCAGCGACCTGTCCGCTATTGCAAAGGCACATAAATATCGGTCTGCCATTGATCCTGCGGTGTCTCGGGGGAAATGCTCAGATAATCGAAGAACAGCGGCTGGTCTCGAAGCTCCTCGCCGCTGGTAGGGAGCCAGTCGCGATAGATCGGATAGATCGATTCGCCGATGTGATCCGTCGAGCCCACGTGACGCACCACGACGCAGCGCCCGCCGGGGATAACCCTCTCGGTTACGCCGAACTCATTCGCTGCTACCGCCTCGTGAATCTCGCCGCAGATTGCAAACCGGAACGCTTCGGCCGGGGTCGTATCGGGGTTACCGAAAGGAATACCAAAGCTGCGACTTGATGCCACCGGCGACTGTCCGCTCTGCATGCGCCATTCGATAAATTTACGCACGCTCTCATTAATGAGCCCGGGCGCTCCGCAATGCTCCAATGCTGCAACCCTGACTTCGCGAAACTCCACAATTCGTATCTGCATGATGATGCTCCTGGAAAAATGAGGGATGGTGAACACCGCACTCCAGACCTGCCAATTCGGTTGCTTCCTGAATGCACTCGGCGTCATACCGAACGCCCGCCTGAACGCTCTGGAAAATGCTTCGGGGCTTTCGAAACCCGCACCGAAAGCGGCGTCCAGCACCGAGTAATTCGCGAGGGAAGACAAGCAATGCGCCGCGCGTCGTAGTCGCATCAGTTGTACATAACGTGAAACAGGCACGCCCACGAACGCGGTGAATTGTCGATGGAAGTGACACGCCGAAAAATTCGCGACTTGGCTCAACGTCTTCACGGACAAGTCACCTTCGAGATTGGCGTCGATGTAGGCGAGTACCAGGTCGAAGCGTTTTGTGTAGGCGGCGTTGCTCAGCAAGTCAGACACTGGATGGAGGCTCCGGGAAATACGGTAGGCAATAGAGTCGACTATACCGGCGTGCCCGCGCCTAGCCGTGTTTGCTCAGGTCGCGTTTGAATTGCCTGTTCGACGTGGCCGCCTTGGATGCACCGTCTTGAAGGCTACCGGGCGGTTCATCTGAGCCTCCGATTGTAAATCCTGTGCGACCGCCAGCTTCACGCCCTGAGGAAGTCAGTCAACCAGAATCGAGGTTCTGGAGGCCTGGATTCATCAGGCCCACCTCCGTGGTGAGGAGTTCTTGTTTCCGACCCGGTTGCATGGCTCAGATCATCTCTCCACCGGGCAATACGCTCGAATAGTCAAAGCGTGGGTGACAGCCATTGGCCTTGACCCAACCATGTACGGTACCCACACGCTACGGCGAACCAAGGCATCGTTGATCTATCGCAGGACGAAGAACTTGAGAGCTGTCCAACTCCTGCTTGGTCATACGAAGCTTGAAAGCACTGTCAGATACCTGGGAATCGAAGTCGATGACGCCCTGGAAATGGCGGAACAGACGGAGGTCTGATCACCTGCTGCGACGGTCAATGCTTGGCCGTCGCTGTCCAGCCAGAAGCAGACCTGAAAAACCTTGGGCGTGTGTGGATTCCATCTGAATTCGACACACTCGCCCGTGCGCTGGTCCTGGCCGCGCTCGAGACATCATCGCAGACTATTCTTGATCTGGGTAACCGACCGGTCGCACCGAAGGAGGTCACTCGTTTATGCACTGTGTCCTTTTCGAAATCCGCCGCGGTTCGATCGGATGCATGAAGGCAAATCGATCCGCGCCGGCATCGAGTTCCGATGAACTACCGGTCTGGGGCACGGCCCCAGGCACTTTTGTCTGACACCCTGAAACGGAGACGCCAGCATGAGCACTTTGCAACTTCACCCTGTACTGGACAATGGTATCCAACCCGCCGCCGCGAATTTCACAGGTGGCACCCTGCAATGCCTGTGTGCGACTGACAAGGTCGAGGTCAAGATCGACGCACAAACTCTGCATAACCACGCGTGCGGCTGCAGCAAATGCTGGAAACCACAAAACGCGACATTCGCCGTCATCGCCGTGGTGCCTCGAGATAAGGTCAGCGTGATTGCCCACGGCGAAAAACTGGCGATTGTCGACGAATCCGCCACCATCCAGCGCCACGCCTGCAAGCAGTGTCACGCCCATCTCTTTGGGCGCATCGAGAACAAGGACCATGCGTTTTATGGCCTGGACTTCGTCCACACCGAGCTTTCGCCACAGAGCGGATGGGCTGCGCCGGGATTCGCGGCGTTCGTGTCCTCCATCATCGAAACCGGCACACCGCCCGCGCAAATGAAGGCTATCCGCGAGCGCTTGCGCTCGATCGGCCTGGAACCCTATGACTGCCTGTCCCCGGACTTGATGGACGCACTGGCGACTCATGTCGCCAAACAGAAAGGCCTGCTCCCCACCGCCTGATTGATCGGTTGCCGCGGTTTCTTTTCCGGACCGCGGCTCCGATTCACCTTTGATGTTGTGCGCCCCACATAATTAACTGGGGGGCTGTGGGCATTAAGACAATGGATTACGCCAGTTTTAAATTCCGCTCGTACCAATTTTGTACCACCAGGCTCTCTCAACCCACCTTTTCGCTATGGCTAACTGCATCTACATCAGGCAGATAGCGGCCAATAGCAGCCCTTCATGATCGGCTGCTATTGGCAAAAACGCAGGACTGGCCGACACCTGCCCACGGCGGGTGTCAGCAATGGGTCGCACTACTTCGATACCACCAACGCCGGTGGCTGCCAGCTGCCTTCGCCGGCGGGAAGAATCGAAGGCGGTGCGGTCTTCGGCCAGTAGAGGCGCATTACCAGAAAGACCGTGTCGTCAGGCGCGGGCAACCAGTTTGCCTCCTTGGCCTTGCCGGGGGAGTCTTTCTGGATGTACAGCGTCAGTGAACCATCCGTGTTTTTCTTCATCGCCGACAGCATCGGCGAGTTGATCAGGTAACGGTTGAGCGGATTCTTGATCAGCAGCTGGCTCTTGCCGTCGTACATGGTCACCGACCAGAAGGCATTGACTGGCGGCAGTTTGCCGGCCGGGAAAGTCAGCGTGTACTTGCGCTTGCTGGTATCCAACGTCTGGCCGGTGCCGTCGGTGCGCGTGTTGGGATACATCGCCTCGACGGCGTCGTTACCGTAGAGGCCGCCTTTCGCGGCACCGGCACGCTTCAGCCAGTCGGCCTTGTAGAACGTTTGGTCGCCGAAGTACGCGCCTACGTTCCAGCCGTTGATTATCTTCGTCCCGCTCGCGAGGAACTTGTCGACCTTCTCGTCACCGGCCTTCATCCCGAGCAGGACCACGGCCTTGTGCTCGAGCGAGAGGTCCTTGAATTCGAAGCTCCGACCGGGGCCTACGCCGATGCTGGCCAGCTTCGCCCGAATCTCCTTGTCGTCAGCCGATGGCGGCACATACTCCATCGCGGCCGACAGGTACTCGAAGAAGTTGGCCTTGATGCCTTCCGTCGTAGCCGGCACGAAATCAATCTTCGGCGCAGTGGGCGGCGCGGGTTGATGGAGGAAGGCGGACAGCGGCTGGACCTTGTAGCCCGCTTGCACCTTCTCGACATTCGGCATGTCCTTGGCATTGTAGAGCTGAGTCCGAATGGCGCTCACGGCGAAGGGAGTGGTCGAGGTGAAGACTTTTTTGATACCGGGAGGGGGCGCGCCTTTCCAATCGGGACCGACCACCATGTATTGGCCTGGCTCGTTGCCGGTGGTACGGCTGCCGATGTAACCATAGTTGTAAGTGTTGCCGTCGATCATCTGCACCGAGTAGTAACGCCGCTTGTCCACTGCCGGCACCGAGATCACCATCGGCTCCGCGCGCAGGTCCAGCCAGACAAACGAATACGGGGTGTCGCTGTTCGGAGTGATGATGGCCGTGTCTTGGTAGGTGAAGACGCGAGGCTCGTTCTTGATCTGGTTGAACGGCGCCTTGTATTGCGGGCCGCCCTTGTCCACAGCATATTCGTTCATCACGGCGTAGTTCATGACCAGCGGTAAGCCGTAGATAAAGCCTTCCTCGGCGATCGCCTTGGTCTGCTCGAGACTCGGCGCGGGTACGCCCTTGGTCACATCCGTCTTGTCTGCCTGCGTGATCGGATCGTTCTTGCTCGCACACCCCGCAAAAAGCGTTGAACCCACTACGACGAGTGCCGCAGCCATTGTCCAGCCCCGGTTAGACTTCCTGTTCATTTCCACCTCGTTAGTTTTGAGCAAGCTGGCACCGTGAGCGTTCATGGCCACGGTGAAATAATTTGAATGCTTGAAACCCTCCCGACTTTTCAGTAGTGCCAAGTCATATTGGCGATCTGGGCTTCAATCCAGGCGTTGTCGAACTCGCCTGATACACGATAGCCAGACAAGGTTTTTTGCTGATCGACTGGCATGCCCCATCCAGACCGCGGCCCAATGGAAACCAAGGTCTGTCTCCCGACTAAGTAAATCCTGTGGCGAAGCGCCAACTCACACGCCCTGGGAGGGTAGATCACAAAAAGCCAGCATCCCCTTGCGCAGCTGAAATAGTGCCCGCTATTTGTACGTCCTGTCACCACGATAAATACGAGAAGCCGGTCTGATTCAGTTATGTAACATTATCCATGTCGCCCTAGGGCGAGCAGCCCCTGCCAAAAGCGGGCGGTGAAATAGGGCCGCTACTATTTCCATAAATGGGGCACTACACCCACCCAACCGGGCGTTTACTACCTCATTTGAGGAATATCCCCCCACCCAGCACTTACCAAAAAAAAACACGTTGAAACAACTTACTAATTACTCGGAATTTTCATTCCCCCTCTCGTCCATGGCCCGGTGGTTGCATGGCGCCTTGCAACGCAGGCAGTTACTGTCACCAGGTGGGGATGGCTGGGTGCGCCGTTTTGCTATGTCGCGGAGGGAACCTCATGAGAATCCTTGCATCGCCATTCAATTCGATCCGTTCCTCAAGGGTTTCGGGCGCAGTTTCTGTACTGTTGATCACCTTCGGGTTGGATCCGGTCAGTGCCGCACCGCTGGATGATTTCGGCCTGCCACCACCGACGGACCCCTCTGCGTTTACCAACCCGCCGGCCGACCCCAAGGCCGCGCTGGATTCGATACTGACCATGCCGCCCACCAATCAGGGCGCCATCGCCCTGCCCAATGGCATGTACGGCACCCGCACCACGCCAACGACCGACAACGTGCTGCAGCCGGCCCAGCAAACATCCTTCAAGATCCCCACCAATGGCAAGCCCAGCCCATTGTTCGGGGCCGCGCCGTACTCTCAGCAGCTGCTGCTGTTCGAAGAATTCGGCACGGAGAAACTCGACCCGACACTGCCRGCACCGCCYCTGACYTTCCCGSYTCCGACCGTCGGCCCGGCKCCCGTGCAGGACCCGAACARCATCGCCCGCAGYGGCCCTTCGGCCGCGGCGCTGGAAGCCTTCATGCGCCAGCCGGGGCTGTACCCGTWTCCGTCGCAGTATTCCAACKYGCTGGACCGCAACCCGTGGAAAGCGCAGATCGAAGCCTTCCTCAACCGCCATCCGGTCGGCTCGCCGGCCGAAGGTCGTCCGCCWGGAAAAGGCTGGTCGCACCAGCGCTGGAACGAGTTCTACCCACAGGTCGCCTTCAAGACCGCTCAAGCAGGCGCCAAGCTCAACGGCGGCATGCGCGACCGCCGACAGTTGCACAACTACGCCGTCGGTGAGTTCGGGCCTGGCGGACTCTACAACCAGACCTCGGACACCCCGGTCATTGCGGGCACCACCAAAGGCATCGACACCCGCTTTCACCCCAACATGCCGATTCAGAACCACAAGGCGCTCTGGACCTTTGACGGCACCTTTCCGCCAAAACTGTTGATGGTACGTTACGGCCAACCGGTGCTGATGCGTCACTACAACGCCCTGCCGATCGATCCGTCGGCCAACATGGGTTTTGGCCTGCACACCCTCAGCACCCACGAACACAACGGCCACTCCCCGGCTGAAAGCGACGGCTATGCCAATGCGTTTTTCTTTCCGGGGCAGTACTACGACTATCGCTGGCCRGTCCAGCTGGCCGGTTACGACACCATCAACACCAGCGCTCAGGATCCGCGCGCGGCGTTCCCCTGCGCCCCGGGCGAAACCCTRTATGTCAACGATGCCACGCCGGGCCTCAAGACCTGCAACAACGGCAGCATCAAGATCCGTGGCGACTGGCGCGAAACCATGAGCACCCACTGGTTCCACGACCACATGCTCGATTTCACTGCGCAGAACGTCTACAAGGGCAACGCGGTGATGATGAATTACTACAGCGCCATGGATCGCGGTAACGAAGCGCTCGAAGACGGCGTCAACCTGCGCCTGCCCAGCGGTTCGGCGTTGCCCTGGGGCAACCGCGACTACGATGTGAACCTGATGATTGCCGACAAGGCCTGGGACGCCAATGGCCAGCTGTGGTTCAACCCGTTCAACACCGATGGCTTTCTCGGCGATCAGATCCTGGTCAACTGGCAGTACCAGCCGCGCCTGAACGTGCGGGCGCGCAGCTATCGCTTCCGCATTCTCAATGGCTCGGTGTCGCGCTTCTTCAGGATCGCGCTGGTGCGTGAAGTCGTTGGCACCGGCGGCGAATTCCCCGGCCCGGCAGGTTCCGGCTTGTCGTATACCCGCGTGCCGTTCCACATGATTGCCAACGACGGCAACCTCATGGAACACGCCGTGCCGTTCGACGGCAGCATGGACCTGGACGSTGACGGCGACCTGCAGAACCACAACGCCATCCTGCCCACCATAGGCATCGCCGAACGTTACGACATCATCGTCAACTTTGCGAAAAACGGGATCAACACCGGTGACAAGCTGTACTTCGTCAACCTGATGGAGCACCAGACCGGCAAGGGTCCGGAGATTACACCGCTGAGCCTGGCCGATGTGCTGTCCGGGAAGTACAAAGCGGTGCTCAAGTCGGGCAGCAAAGGACTGGAATGGGACAATGGCGACCCGGTGGTGGGCAAGTTCCTGCAGCTGGTGGTCAAGCCTTATGCCGGCCAGGACGTGAGCATGAACCCCGCCGACTACGAACCCGCCAAACCGGGTAAAGCGGCCGGCAAGGTCATGATCCCGCTGACCCTCAACCGCGACGATCCAGTGGTGCAGGCCACGCTCAAGGCAGCGCGGCATCGTGAGTTCATCTTCGGTCGCTCCGACGGCACCGACGCAGCCCCCTGGACCATCAAGACCGACGGCGGTTTCGGCTACACAATGGACCCACGCCGGATCAGCGCCGCTCCGCAACTGGCCAACGGCCCGACCGATGCCGGGTTCTCCGGCGACGGCACCCTCGAAGTGTGGAAAATCAAGAACGGCGGCAACGGCTGGAGCCACCCGGTGCACGTGCACTTCGAAGAGGGGATCGTCCTCTACCGCGATGGCAAGGCGCCACCAGAATGGGAAAAATGGGCCCGCAAGGACGTCTATCGTATCGGCGAGGGCATCGACAGCTCGCAGGACGTGGAAATGGCGATCCACTTCCGTGAATTCGCCGGGACCTACATGGAGCACTGCCACAACACCCAGCACGAGGACAACGCCATGCTGCTGCGCTGGGATATCGAGCACCCCGGCCAGTTCCAGTTGATGCCAACGCCCCTGCCCGGCTGGGACGGTGTCAACTACGTCAACTCCGCCGCGCTGCCAACCTTCCGCACTGGCGATACCCGTGTCAACGATGGCGATAACAAAAACCCGATCGCCAACCCCGACAGCGCCGTCAGCGACAACGGCCAACCACTGACCATCAACGTCCTGGCCAACGACAGCGACCCTGACGGTAACGTGCCACTTAAAGTGGTGGGCCTGGCACAACCGGATTCCGGCAAGGGCACGGTCACCACCGATGGTGCGCGCGTGATCTACACACCACCGGCCACGGTCCCCGCGCCGTTCACCGCGACCTTTACCTATAAGGCCGCCGATACGAAGGGCGCGGAGTCGGCATCGGCAACGGTGTCCGTGGCGGTCTCGGCAGCGGTCAACGAGAGCCTGATCGTCACCAGCGCTACCGTCACCGCCCGCAGTAACAGCCGCTACTACTGGGTCCTGTCCGGCACCACCTCGCGTGGCACGGGCAATACCATCACGGCGACTGCCACGGTCGCAACCGGTACGGCGAACCTTGGCACCGCCACCCTGACGCCTACGGCGACAGGCGCGCGCTGGAATATAGCGGTGACGACCGTCGGCAGTGGCCCGTCGGCTAGCCCGACGGCGACCATCAAATCAGCCTTCGGCAAAACCGTGACGGTGCCAATAGTGGCGAACTAGAGCGGATTGATCGGCGCCCGGTCCATGCAATGTGGATCGGGCGCTTTTTTTTGTGCAGCTCCCACCTTTGAATCAGCGTCGTACACAGATTTTGCATTCACCAAGGATCAAATGTGGGAGCGAGCCTGCTCGCGATGGCGGAGTGTCGGGCGACATCTCTTCGACAGTTCTGCCGTCTTCGCGAGCAGGCTCGCCCACAGGAGGAATGTCGTCGACCGGAAGTTAACGTTCAGCCCGAGTCACCGCTGCGGCGCCACCATCCGAAAGCGGATATTGATCTCGTTGGACACCACACTGTCCGCCCACTCGCCATCGCCGATCTTGAAGTCGTCACGCTTGAGCACCAGTTGGCCCTCGAAGATGCCGATGGCGCTCTCCGATTTCAGCAGCACCGGTACACTCACTTCCCGAGTGAGCCCCCGCAGGGACAGTTTGCCGGTGATGGTGTAGCGGTTATTGCCCAGGGCCTTGATGGATGTCGACTCGAACGTCGCCACCGGATAAGTCGCGGTGTCAAACCACGCCGTTTTTTGCAGCTCGGTGTTGGCGTCGCTGCTGCCGGCGTCGATGCTCTTCAGGTAGATGGTCAGCGCGGCATGGGCGGCGCCAGGGTTATCGGTGTCGAAGTCGAGATTGGCCTCGAACTTGCCGAAAGTGCCGTAGCTTCGCGAACCCATCTGCTGATAGGTGAAACTCAAGGTGCTGGCCCTGGCGTTCACTTTCTTGTATTCCACGGCTTCAGCGAACGGCACCAGGCCGAACACCAACGTGCCGGCCAGAGCGACACAACGCGCGGATCGAAGGTTCATGACACTCTCCGGGAGGGCTCCCGTGTTGAGTTGGCGTGCCGCACACGAGGGGTGGCATCAGTTGACTAAAGCAAACAACCGGCCTTTATTCCACCTCACGCGGCGATTTGCGACCACCTGCAGATGGCCGCCAGCGCTATCCGCACTCCCCGCGTTGCCACGCCCGCTGCAACAGCTCGATCACCTCGGCATCCGAGGTCTGGGTAAAATCCATGTACCAATGCCCAATCGACGTGAACCACTCGGGCAGCAGCGGGCAGACCAGTTCATCCACCTCGCTGCGCAGCGCCTGCACCGTCTCGATCGGCGCCACCGGCACCGCCACCACGATGCGCGAAGGCGCCTGCACCCGCAGCGCCTGGATCGCCGCCCTCATTGAGGCACCGGTGGCCAGGCCGTCGTCGATCAGGATCACCACCTGATCCTTGAGCTGCACCGGCGGCCGCGTGCCGCGGTAGACCTTCTCGCGGCGCAGCAGCTCGCGGGTTTCACGTTCGACCACGGCGTCGAACGCAGCGCGATCAATCGGGTGCACGCGCAGTGCCTCTTCATTACGAATCTGGATACCGCCGCTGGCAATCGCACCCATGGCGTACTCCGGGTGGGACGGCACGCCGAGCTTGCGCACCAGCATCAGGTCAAGGCGAACCTTCAGCGCCGTGGCCACTTCATAAGCCACCGGCACACCGCCACGGGGCAAGGCCAGAACGATGACATCGGGGCGGTTAGCGTAAGGCAGCAGCGGCTCTACCAAACGCCGCCCGGCCGCTGGCCGGTCTTGCAGGATGGAATGGGACAAGGGGTTCATATGAAAACCTCCCCAGGCAGGCATGCCTGTCGTGCACAAGTACTACGAACACCGCTACCCCTGTGGGAGCGGCGATGCGGCGATCCGACTTGCCCGCGAAGACGTCAGTACAGTCAACCTCTACATCAACTGAACCACCACAATCGCGAACAGGCAATCAAAAAAACCACTAAACCAACCGCTCAATCTTCTGATGCTGCCACACCAGTTTGTAATACAGCGTCTGCAACACCAGCATCCCCAGATACGCCACCGGAAACGCCATCCACACCCCCTGCAACCCGAACTTCGCATCCAGCAGATACGCCGCCGGCAACTGAATCCCCACCACGCAGACAATGGAAATCGCCACCGGCACCATCACCGTGCCACTGGCGCGCATGATGCCGCCGATGATCGCCTGGAAACCAAACACCAACAGGCTCCAGAGCATGATGTGCAACAGGTGCTGGGCCATGGTTCGCGTCGCCTCTTCGGTGAGGAACGACGCCAGCAACCAGTGCGACAGCAAATACCCGAGCACCACCAGACCACCGGTCAGGCACACATTGATCATCAGCCCGGTCTTCAAAATCGGCCCCATGCGCTCGATGCGCCCGGCCCCGATCGCCTGCGCCCCGAGGATCGACGCGGTAATCGCAATGGACAGCGCCGGGAACTGCACATAATTGACGATCTGCGTCACCGCACCATACGCCGCCGTCGCCTGGGAACCGTGCTGGTTCACCAGCGCCAGAATCACCAGCTCCGACAGCGACAACACCACCATCTGCAAGCCGGTGGGCAAACCGATGCGCAGCACCTTGCCGAGAATCGCCATGTCCAGCTTCATCGCGGCAAAGAACTCCCGGTCCGGCGCCAGTGGATGGCCCTTGCCAATCAAGCGCCACGCCAGCAACCCCATCGCCACCAGGTTACCCACCAACCCGGCAAACGCCGCACTCTGAATCCCCATCGGCGCAAAACCCAACCACCCGCGAATCAACGCCGGCGTCAGCGCCAACCCCACAATGGTCGACACCACCAGCGCCAACAATGGCGACAACGTATCACTCACCCCACGCAGCAACTGCGTGAACAACACAAACACCAACAGCGACGGCATGATCCACAACATCACATGGGCATACGCCACCGCATCGTCCAGCACATCCGCCGGCGTCCCCAACCCCACCAACGCCGACCGCGCAAACACACTCCCCACCACCGCCGCCACCAACCCGATCAACACCCCCAACAACACCGTCGCCCCGGCGATGGCCTTCACCAGATGCATCTCCCGCGCGCCCCACGCCTGCCCGATCAACACCCCCGCGCCGGCGCCAAGGCCGATGACCAGGGCGATGAAGAAAAACACGATGGGGAACATCCCCGACACCGCCGCCAGCGCCTGGGTGCCGAGCATCTGGCCGATGTAGATGCTGTTGACCGTGCCGGACATGGATTGCAGGAAGTTCGACAGGACCATGGGGGCGAGGAACAGCAGGTAGGTTTTCCAGAGGGGGCGTTGGGGGGTTGGGGTTTGCATTCGGGAAGATCCATCTCGACGGCGGGAGCGATGATTAAGGATAGCGTTGGTGGCTGAATCCAAGGGGCTGTGAACATCCCAGGTCGGTGTTTATATTTCCAGTGACGTTATGTGAAAGGTCTGAAGTTTCATCATCAAAGGTCCTACACAAAGCTCGGAATGCCTCACCTTCCCGCGCTGATCTCATGGGGCTTATAGTCGGCGCCGTCGCCCTAAATGGCGATTCGGGTTTGGCGACCTGATCATAGAGAATGCGAAGGCTATCCGCTTTATTGCAGGTATCATCGCACCCGCAAAGCCGCTGTCATGGCGGCTGTGCGCGGGAGACCTCCGGGTCTGCCGGTTTTCTCTATGCCGGTTCGCCAACCTGCGCACAGCTGCCACCCTCGTTTGGCGACGACTGAGTGACGGCTTAAGCCAATCAAATAGAGATCTTCAAAATGAATCGATACATGCCTCTCACCGGAATCGACCTGGTTCCGGCCTCCCTGCTCATCGACACCCAAGCCCCACTCGACGTCCTGCAAGCCATGGCGGATTACCGCATTCGCACAGTCACGCAGGTACTGGAAAACATCGCCTACCGATCCGAACTCGGTTGCGACACCGTGGTGCTGGAGGACTTCTCCAAGTTGCTGGTCATTCCTTTGCGCGATGGTTGTGATTTGATGGATGTGATTGGGCGGCGGTTGCGGGCGCAGGCTGCGGAGTAAATGAAAATGGGTGCTCTTGCGCCCATTTTATTGCTACTCCAGAAAGGGGTTGCCCCTCAGCTTGATTCGAGGCTGCGAAAAACCGATCAGGCGAAGATACTCAATATGCCCGTAACAAAGAGAAGAGCCGCTGCGGCAGCGGCTCAACCTGGGAAACCTTCGATGATTTAAACGACTGGACAAGGGAACTGGACGGCCACGAAATGATGGCTACGGTCACCGCTCTCTGGCACCTGCGCTCAGGTACTTGGTGCTGTCAGTCAAAGGTATATTTGCCTTCGAGCATGAATGCCGGCTCTCTCCAGTTGGGTCCTCTCACTACTATGCACCCATTATTTTTTATAAAACCGGCATCACACATTTTCTTGACAAGGTTCAATAGCCCTATGTTGTTCTCCACATGCGCCCAGTTAGCCCGATTATAAAGGCCATCAAGCCGAGGAAAGGAGATGCCCAATTCATTTTTGGTAAGAAATAGAATTACCTCTTCAGGCTTCTCGTTTAGTACGATGTTTTTTATGACGTTCATCGTTTTATTCCTCCAATTTGCTTGGACTCTCTGTCCGTTTGTTTGTTGTCTGCCTCTATAGCCTCGGGCGTGTAGAGTAATTCAAAATCATCTTTTAGCTTGTAGTCTTCCAGCGTCGCGGCGTGAGTATTGTTCCAAATAACACCGTCGTCATTCGGGTTTACACCGTCAACCACACCTAATGCTCTGAAACGTTCCAGCTCTCTGAGTTCATGAGTATAGAAGCGTTTGTCAGCATCTGTGATTACCAATTCACCCAGCAGAATTTTTTTCAAGCGAAAAATCATAATGGCATTGGCGTCCGAAGGACCAAAGCGTCCAGTATGTAATTTTACCAGGTCAATACCCGCCTGGGTCACGGTAGCACTTGTCCAATCGAGATCGAGTATTGGGCCTCCGGCTTTGGCGGGATTGAAAAATCGACCGCTGTATTTTCCCCTTGTGGTTGCTCCCTCATAAGGACTATTAAAAACAACGTAGATTGGCGGCAGACCGCTTTCAATCGGAAAGCAGTAAATGCAATCCCTGAAATCAGGCAATTCGACCGCGGGCAAGGTTTCAGGCTGCACAAGCAATGGCGACAACGTAACTCCAGTGTAAGTCGGTACTTGCGCAGGGCGGGCAGGCGAAGTTGTCGATCCGTTTCCCAAGTGAATAATGGGAAAACTGAGGATAATGGGCGGTGTATCGTTTGACGTGAAACTGTAGCTGCTGGCCGTTGGATCGAATGCCAATGCTCGCACTGGCACTTTTGCCGAGACACTCCCTCCAGCCGGGGTTGCAACGAGAGTGTATTGGTTAAGGTCGCCAAAAATCCGATAAGGAAGGTCAATGGTTCCTTCGGTAGCGGCGATTTCATTCAGGTTTGACGGCGGCTTTGGCAAAAAATTGCTACCGGGAAGTGTGAGAACGGTTTGAGGAAAGCGTTCGCCGTTAGCAAGAGCAGGTGAATAGAACAAGGCCCCGATCCCAACAGCAGCGGCCCGACTGATAAGTACCTCCCCCAACCCTGCCAACAACTTAATGCCTTCATGGATCACTGCCCCGAAGGTCCAACCTTCGGCGACATGGATGGCAATGGCACCCGCCACAGTGCCCGCCTCTATGCCATTACCAATGTGTAACCTGTAGGTGTAAGCGACTTCGCCCCTTGCCAAGGCGCTATGGATTGCCGCGTCTGCAGTTGTGGAAGCGTCCTCCAGAATGGAGATGGCTTCGACAAGGATTCGTTTAACGTAGGCGGCAGTTAGCGATAATAGATATTCTTCATAAAAGCTTTGTCGCACTGCCATATCGTCTTCTGCATCCGCATTCGATGCAAATACCGCGGCACTCATTTTTCTGTCTAGCGACAATGCGTCTAAACCATTATACAGTAGTGCATCGAGCCAACATCTATGGATTCTGGCTCTTTGCAGAAGTTCTACAATGATCGCTTTCTTTTTTAAGGCAGCTTCCAACGCATTGAACCCCTGCCCGTCAATGGCTGCGACTATGCGTCTTTCTAGATAATCTCGAACATTCGGTGTAGCACCAGAAAAAACACTCGTTATCTGATCGCGCACCGAAAGTCCTATCGCCTCCAACTTTTGGTATGCGTTACTGGGGTTTTTGGTACTCTCAATACTATGGGGCGTAGTAACTGCCGGGACAGTCCCATCCCAAAACAAAACACTATCGAAGCTTGAAGGAAAAACTTGGGCTTCTGTAGCTTGAACCTGTCGAGACTCAGGCGTTATTAAAGGTGAATAATGTGTAATTGGTTCTTGCATATAGCGCTCCATGCACAATATCAATTCCATAAAATAGACAGAGCAAAAGTTATGCCGCAACAACGTAGCATTTTCAATACTTCAATATTTACTGTATACGTCGCGCACGAAAGATGATGGGCGGCAGTTGCGGGCGCAGGTGGGAGAGTGACTACATTTGGGCGCCGAGGGCGCCTGTATTCTTCTTTTGGTCTAGTCCTGAAACAGATTTACACCTGTTTCACCCAAACGCCCCAACCATCGGCGCAAGGGTAAAAGACTAGACCAGTCGGACTACCAGGGCGGCGACAACAAAGATTGCCAGTGCCAGCGCGGCACCGATGCTGAACGGCACCACAGTAGAGCGGATCGCGTTCGGGGCGGGACTACGCATCTCCTCGACAAAAGCTGCAACGTCGCGGTGCAGTTGTTCAATGCTGGCTTGATTCGTAGGTTGTGTGGACATGCTGCTACTTCCTGTGTGGGTCACGAGTCGTATCTGTTGTGGCGGGTACGAATGCTCAAAACTTCGCCCATAGGCTGACAGCAGCGACGATAGCGGTCACCATACCAGCCCCTACCGCGATCGGGTACCAGAAGGTCTCTTGCCTGAGCTTGCGTTCTTCTGCCGTGAGTTTTCGGGTTTCGGCCATGGACCTTCGGATTTCGAGTTGCAGCTTATCGAGTTCCAGATTGTCGCGGTCGTTTTGTAGCATGGCTCATCCCTTCGCGCTTTGCTGTTCAAAAGGTTCTCCCCGAACAGCCGGTGATCCCCCCTTTCTACGCCGTCAATATTTCCCGTTTTTCATCTTTGGAATAGCGGGATACTCCTGCCGAAGTTGTAGGCAAAATCCGAGGATTGCGTAAGGGGGTCTATCAATGGGGCTGAAAACAAAAGCCGATCGCTCACAACACACGCCCCAAGAGCCAATCGACCCAACCCACAGTCAATTAGCTAAACTTCATCAGTAAACCACTTCGCGAATCCCTGAAAATTCAGGAGGCGAACCATGAGCAAACAACCTCAACCCCAAAGCCGCTCCAACCCCCAACCCAGATCCCGTCCGCTGGTGCCGAACCTGCCGAGCAAAACCACCGGCAAAAAGTCCGGTCGCTTGCGCAGCAACTATCCGCCGAAGAAATCGTAATTGCCTCGGATGTACGGCAGGCTTTGCACTGGAGTCTGTCGTACTCCCCCCGTCAATTCGGCATTACTGCCTCTATATCGGACATTGTTTTTCCACAAGCGGCGTCGTACCCGCCTGGAATGACGGCCAAGGGCTACGCCCTCCACTGTTTCTCAAATACACCTCGACCACGCCGGAAATCGATTTGCTTAAATAGCTCAGCGTTAAAAGACCTGTGGCGAGGGAGCTTGTCGGGCGCTTGCAGTCGGTGCAGAGCATTGCGCAGAACACGGCGGATGATGTGCAGACGCTGGCGTTGAGCAGTCGGCGTTTGCCGCCTATTGCGACTCGGCTGAATGCACTGGGGCGGACGTTTCACCAGTGATGCAGTCGTGGGCGCGGCGTTTATTCCCAATGGAAAAACGGCGGGCAACCCGCAGGCCAGGCAAGTGCAGGCGCTACTTGAGGGCGTCGCAGCGAAGTAATTGAATACGAGCGCCTGATTTGTATTTGCTGGCGATTGGCATTCCAGAATCCTGGAGTTTTCAAATAAAATTGTGAAATAAAACGTGAAGGCAGCTCAGTTAAAAAGCTCCACAAAGCCATATAAAAACCAACAAAATAAGGCTTTTTAAACGATTATCTATATGAAATAAAATGTGAAGACAATTCTGGCGATACAAACTGCCATGTCCTTATTCACCTCGAAATCCTGGCTGGACCCGGTTCCCCCCGGAGTCATTGCCTCCATCGATCATTGATAACGAGTTATCCAGGCTTATAAAAGTCGGCCTGGTAGAAAGCCGGACGCCAAAATCCAGAGTCGTGCCCCCGGCCTGCCCGCCTGGTTTGCCCAGGATGTCTTTCCAGACCTGCATCGTCGGTTTCAGTAACACATAGCTTCAGCAAGATCGCGGCCCTATTGCATTGGCATGTTAGGCCCATCCGTCGCACCAATATTGCTCTACAGACTCAATAAATCTACATTTGAATCTATAGATGCAACCCAAGGACACAAACATGGCCGTCCCCCTGCAACCCCAATCCTTCAGCAAAAACCAATGTGTCACCGGCCTGCGCGCCGCCGTGAGCATTCTGGAAAAGTGGCACGCCACCAGCGACCAGGCCTGCCGCATCTTGCGCATTTCCCGCAGCACCTACACCCGCGCCCGGCAGCGGGACCCGGAATGGGCGGTGGCGCTGGATGCGGACCAGATGCAGCGCATCAGTTTTGTGCTGAACATTCACGCGACGTTGCGGCTGGTGTTCGACAACCCGGACAACGTGTATGGCTTTGCCTCCATGGCCAATGACAACGAGTTTTTCAACGGGCGTTCGCCGCTGGAGATCATGGCGCAGGGCGACATGATTTCGCTGTATGAAACCTTCCGCCGCATCGACATGCTGCGGGGTGCGTTATGGTGATGGCGAGTGAACTGGCGGTGTTTGCTGGTCAGTCGTTGCAGGCTTATCGCCTGGTCAATTCGAAGTTTCCGCCCATTGCGTTGTTTGATGACGTGGCGGACGCGGATGAGTTTGAGCTGTTGTTCGAGATTCAGGCGCTGACCAATCCGCGGTTGAAGAATGAAGTGGGTCAGCTGGAGTTGATTGCGCGCAGCGAGATTCCGTTCGGGATCGCGGGTTGCTCCTACGCGATTGCGCCCTTTACCCACGTCAACCCGGCGGGTTCGCGTTTCAGCAATGGTCGTTTTGGCGTGTTGTACCTGGCGGATTCGATGGACGCGGCGCTGGCCGAGGTGCGGCATCACCAGGCTCTGTATTGGTCGAAGGTGCCGAGCCTGAACTATGAGCGGTTTGTGTTTCGTGGGTTGGTCTGTGCATTTGACGATGGGGGGATGAAGGATGCCACCGCCCTGCTGCTGAGCGATCCTGTGTATGCGCCGGACGACTACAGCCATTCCCGTGTTCTGGGGCGGGCGGTGCGGGACGCCGGTTGTCCGGGTTTGCGTTATCACTCGGTGCGGATGCCGGGCAGTTATTGTTGGGCGTTGATGACGCCAAGGCCTGTTTCGTCGATTGTGCAGACGGCTCATTACGAGATGGTCTGGAATGGACAGATCACGAGTGTGAGTCAGATCAGTGAGGCTTGACCCCGTTGTCAGGTGCATGAAAACCTGTGGGAGCGAGCTTGCTCGCGATTGCTGTGTGTCAGTCGACACAAATGTTGAATGTGAAACTGCCATCGCGAGCAAGCTCGCTCCCACAGGGGGGTTCGATCCATTGACTGCGTCGATAGTCACCATTGATTCAATGAAGTTCTCTTAAAAAATCCCCGGCGTAACATCAGCTCCATACCAACCCATAAGCACCCCGGAGCACACCATCATGAAACGCCAGACCCTCCTCAGCATCGCTTTCTCGGTTTTCGCAGTTAACGCTTTTGCCGCCACCTCCGCTCAACCTGTGGTCGCTGAAGGCGGCTCGGATCGTCTGATTGAAAGCCGTGTGGCTGAGGGTGGTTCCGATCGTCTGATCGAGAATCGTGTGGCTGAAGGTGGCTCGGATCGCCTGCTGGAAAAACGTGTTGCCGAAGGCGGTTCCGACAAACTGCTGGAAAACCGCGTCGCCGAAGGCGGTTCGGATCGCCTGCTGGAAAAACGTGTTGCCGAAGGCGGTTCCGACAAGCTCCTGCAAAACCGCGTCGCCGAAGGCGGTTCCGACAAACTGCTGGAAAACCGCGTCGCCGAAGGCGGTTCGGATCGTCTGATCGAAAGCCGCGCTGTCTGAATGCAGTGCTTTACCGCAGGACTCAACGAAAAGCCCGGCCTCACCCGCCGGGCTTTTTCGTGCGGGTCATCAATTCGTCGGTTGTCCGTGCGCTTTCGCGTATCGCGA
The DNA here is from genome assembly GCF_056402055.1 of Pseudomonas sp. P4_C4. NCBI lineage: Bacteria > Pseudomonadati > Pseudomonadota > Gammaproteobacteria > Pseudomonadales > Pseudomonadaceae > Pseudomonas > Pseudomonas sp. P4_C4. The sequence goes on from NZ_JBFUID010000027.1 coordinate 26,555, forward strand.
GAGACCGATCTTGATGGCGACCAGAATGGGCGCGGCAAAGACGAACAGCAGGGCCACGGCGAAGAACGCCGTATCGAAGGCAATCACCGTGGCCTGACCTGACACCGCCTTGCCCAGCAGGCTGGTGGCTGCCCGGCCAGCGGCCACCTGATCCATACCCTTCCCTACCAGCATCGCGGTTGTGGTTGTCAGCCGTTCGATGACCGCGCCCCCCCCTGGGGTGACGTTGGCGCCGAGGACCACGCCATTGCTGACAACCTGATGGTCGATCAAGGTCTGAAGCCCGGCGACGCCCATTAAGCCCCCCAACTGGCGCCCGGTATTGAACAGGCCGATGCCGTTGGCCAGGTTGCGGCTATTGAGGTGGGTGAAGGCGATCAGGGTGATCGACAGAAACAGCAAGCCAAGGCCCAGGCCGCGCAACAGGATGGCCGCCATCATGTCGTCGCTGCCGCTTTCGTTGGTGGAGCCGGAGAGCATCCACATCGCCGCCATGATCAGCAGGATGCCAAAGGGCACGGTCGCCACCGGTGGTACGCGGCGGACCTTGATCAACCAGGCAGCGATGAGCAGCGAGCCGACAAAAAAAACGCCACTGGGCAACAGGAGCAGGCCGGCATCGGTCGGTGTGAATGCGAGTACCGACAGGGCGAACGCCGGGATCAGGTAGGCGCTGCCGAACAGCGCGGCTCCGGCGACGAAACTGACGATAAAGGCAAAGGTGAAATCGCTAGTTTTGAACAGGCTGAAGTCGAGCAGCCCCTGGCCGTTGGCCAAGACCTGTTGGCCGAGAAAGGCCAGCAGCGCGGCGCCGCCGATCACCGTCAGTATCAGGATGCGCGGCTCCTCGAACCAGTCCCAGCGGCTGCCCTGGCTGAGCACGTAAGTGAAGCAGAACAGCACAGCACCGATCAGTGCACAGCCGAGCCAGTCAAACGAACGTTGCCGGACCCTGGCGGGCACGGGGTGGTCAGCGATGAGCAAGAGCCCCGTCGCCGCCAGGGCCAGCGGCACCACGCTGAAGAAAATCCAGGTCCAGGACTGGCTGTCGATCAACCACCCTTGCAGGGCTGGCGCGAGGGTCGCCGACGCGACCACGGCCGCCATGGCGAACAGGGCTTGCAGGACCGGCTGAAGGGCACGCGGATAGCCGCGAAAAATCAGCGCCTGGCCCGCCACCAACAAAGTACCGCCAGCGAAGCCTTGCAGGATGCGCAGTGCGATCAGCAGCTCCAGCCAGGCGGTAATGGCAGCCACGCAGCACGCCAGGCCCATGACCAGGGTGGCGCCGATGATCACGTTGCGCGCAGAAAACCGCTGCATCAGCCAAGGGGCAAGCATGAACCCGATCAGCTTGAACGCGATGTAGCCGACATCCAGCCAGGCGAACTCATCAGGCGTGGCATAGGTGTCGCCGATGATGTCGCTGCGGCCGAGGGCCAGCACGGTGCTGGCGATCGCTTCCGTCAACGTCGCCAGCACGATGCCCACCATGAGCAGGACGCCGTTCGTCGTTCTGGCGCTGCTCGGCGTGGCACAGGCAACGCTGCTCATGAACCTGCCCCTTGCGCAACCTCTACCCGCGCGGACAGGCCCGGTACGATGCGCCCCGGCAGCGGATTGTGGGCCAGGCGGATCTTCACCGGCACGCGCTGCACGACACGCACAAAGTTCCCGGTGGCGTTGTCGGGCGGCAGCAGGCTGAACGCCGAGCCACTGCCCGGTGCAAAGCTGTCGACCACGCCATCGAGTGCCGCATCGGGGTAGCCATCGACCGTGACGCGCACGGGCTGACCGGGGCGGATATGTTCGAGCTGGGTTTCCTTGAAGTTCGCCACGATCCACACATCGTTGACCGGCACGATATCGAGCAGGGAGCCGCCCGGCGTTACGAAGCGGCCGAGGCGAACCTGACGGTTACCGACCACGCCATCCACCGGTGCGTGCACCACGGTGTGATCGAGATCGATCCGGGCGAGATCCCGCGCGGCCTGTGCCTGGGTCACTGCGGCCACGGCAGCCTCGCGCTCGGCCACAAACACCGCGATGCGTTGCTGTTGTGCCTCGACCGTGGCCGAAGCGGCCGACACCGAGGCCACGGCTCTGGATTGCGCCGTGCCGGTTTCATCGACCAGGGCCTGGCTGACCGCGTTGCTGACGATCAGTTTGCGGCTGCGGTCGTGGGTCTTGGCCGCCAGGCTCATGTCGGCGGTGGCCGAGCGCCTTTGCGCTTCGGCCTGCCTGATCAGCGCATGCTGAAGCTGGATCTGCGCGTCGACATGGGTCAGGCGCGCCTGGGCGGCGCTGACATTGGCCTCGGCTTGCGCAAGTCTGGCGCGATAGTCGCGGTCATCGATACGAAACAGCACATCACCGGCGTGCACGGCCTGGTTGTCCTCGACCTCGACCGCTGTGACATAGCCGGCGACCTTGGCGGCGAGCGAGGTGACATCCCCGCGGACATAGGCGTTGTCGGTCGAGGTCACAGCACTTGAAAACGCCAGCGCCCCCCAGGCTGCCAAGACCACCAGGGCACCGACGCACAGCATCAGGCCGATGGTTTTGTACAGGTTTCGTCGTGCCACGACGCTTGGGGGACTGGCTGCAATGGCGGCCTTGTCCAGGAGCGAGTTCATTTTTTCATTTCCTGTTCAGTGCCAAGAACTGACGCAGCCACTGGGCGGCAGGGTCTGCCGCCCGGCTGTCGAGCCTTCATGAGCGGGTTGACCGGCTCACTGTTTGATCGGTGTGACGAGTACCTTTTCCTCGGTGTCGAGGACGAACACCGCCAACAGGCGTGCAGGTTGGGTGTCGCTGGCGTTGGCGCTGACCAGGTGCACGGAACCCGGCTCTTCTACGAAGTTTTCGCCGGCCTTGTAGATCTTTTCCGGCTGGCCTTTGACCTGGATGCGAAACGAGCCCTCCAGCACCGTTGCATAGATGAAGGCCGTTTTCGGATGGGTGTGAGCCGGCGACGCGGCACCCGGCCCATACTCGACGACCACGCCTCTCATGCTCTTGCCAGGGATGTTGGGAATGGGACGGTCAAACACCACCGTCACCTTGCCGGGAGGCGGCTCGGCGGCCGCCGCTGCGCTGATCGAGAGCGCTGCGAAAACAGCAGCCATCAGCAATCGGGTAACCATGGGATTTCTCCTGGATTCGTAGGGATATGTGAGAGTGCGATCCGTTACTGCGCCGTCGACCGGGCCAGCCAGTCGTCGAAGCGGATCGCCCCCAGGCGTGCGTTCTTGCCGGTGACCAGCGATTGATCGTTGAGCACGGCACCGAAGTAACGCGCATGCACGTCCGGCACGACCTTGCGGCTGTCCTGGGTCGCCCGCAGATAACGCCTGGCCAGTTCGTCGATCGGCATGGCTTCCGGGCCGCCGACTTCCACCGTGCCATTGACCGGTGCTGCCAGCACGACATCGGCCAGCGCCGCTACCACATCGTCGGACGCAATCGGCTGGATCAGCGCCGGCGAAGCATGAATTTCCTCGCCAACGGCGAACGACTGGACAATGCCGCCGGCAAACTCGGAGAACTGCGTGGCACGCAGAATGGTGTAAGGCATGCCGGACGCCTTGATAAGGGCTTCCTGCGCGACCTTGGCGCGGAAATAGCCGGTATCGGGAAGCCGTTCGCTGCCGACAATCGACAGGGCAACATGATGACGAACCCCGGCAGCGGCTTCGGCGGCCAGCAGGTTACGGCTCGACGTTTCAAAGAAATCGAGAACGGCCTGGTCCTCCCACGACGGCGCGTTCGCCACGTCGACCACCACATCAGCACCATCCATCGCTTCGGCCAGGCCTTCGCGGGTGATGCTGTTCACGCCGGTGCTGGGGCTGGCGGCGAGCGCGTCATGGCCGCGCTCGCGGAGTGTATTTACAAGTTTCGATCCGATGAGGCCGGAGCCTCCGATGACGACGATCTTCATGACTTTTCTCCACTTGTCGACTGCAACCATTGCGTCGGTGTAGAGAGATTGCCTGCGCGCATCAGGCAAGTCCTTGCGCCGGGCTTGGGTTTACCTTGGCGAGCGCTTGGATTTATGTCCAAAGCTACTGAGGTTCTTCCAGGCTCCCTTGCCGCTGACGGTGCAGCGGGTGTCGAGCTGCCGTATCATCTGCCTCAGTTACCAACCACCCGCCGCCTGGGACACGGAGTTGAGGGCGCTTTGCCAGGGGATGCTCAACTTGCCATTTGCGTTTGAAGACTACGTACTCGATCAGGAGCGCCGGGAGCTGACCTTGCGCGGGCAGGTCGTAGCCGTCGGCCCGCAGGTCTTCGACCTGTTGCTGCTGTTCGTCAACAATCCCGATCGAGTCCTCAGCAAGGACGAATTGCTCAATTCAGTGTGGAGCGGCCGGATCGTTTCCGAATCGACAATCACCAGTCACATCAATGCGGTGCGCAAGGCCATTGGTGATACCGGTGAGGAGCAGCGCCTGGTGCGTACCGTCGCCCGCAAGGGCTACCGTTTCGTTGGCAGGATCAACGGCGCCATGACCGGGGAAGCGCGACAGCCTGACATCGACGAACGCTCGACCGCTACCCCGAAACAAATCCCCTCCTCTACGCTCGCCCTGCCGGATAAACCCTCGATTACCGTCCTGCCGTTCCAGAACCTGAGCGGCGATCCGGAGCAGGAGTACTTCGCCGACGGCGTCGTGGAGGACATCATCGCCGCCCTGTCGCGGATTCGCTGGCTGTTCGTCATCGCGCGCAATTCGAGCTTCACCTACAAGGGCCAGGCCGTGGACGCCCAGGGCGTTGGCCTGGAGCTGGGCGTTCGCTACGTGCTCGAAGGCAGCGTGCGCAAGTGCGGGAACAAGGTGCGCATTACCGGACAACTGATCGACGCGACAAGCGGGGCGCACATCTGGGCAGAGCGCTTCGAAGGCCTGCTCGACGATATCTTCGAACTGCAGGACCAGATCGCCGAAAGCGTCGTCGGCGCGATCGCGCCGCAGCTGGAGCGGGCAGAAATCGAACGCGCCAAGCGTAAGCCGACGGACAGCCTGGACGCCTACGACTATTACCTGCGCGCCATGGCCAAACTGCACAGCGGCACCCGGGAAGCCATCGAGCAGGCGCTGCCGATGTTCTACCAGGCCATCGAACTCGATCCGGAGTTTGCCTCGGCCTATGGCATGGCCGCCTGGTGCCACTTCTGGCGCAAGCTCAATGGCTGGATGGTCGATCGGCCTGCAGAAATCGCCGAGGGCATACGGCTGGCGCGGCTGGCGGTGACCCTCGGTCGCGATGATGCCGTCGCGTTGACCCGGGGCGGACATGCGCTGGCTCACCTCGCCGGCGAAGTCGACGGCGGCATTGCACTGCTCGACCGGGCGCGCCTGCTCAATCCCAACCTCGCCCCCGCCTGGTTCCTGGGCGGTATCCTGCGGGCGCTGCACGGTGAAACAGACGCTGCCATCGAGCATTTGAACCATGCCGTTCGCTTGAGTCCGCTGGATCCGGAAATGTTCAGGATGCAGGTCGGGATGGCGCTCGCGCATTTCTTCGCCGGGCACTTCAATGCCGCTGCGGACTGGGCGGAAAAGGGACTGGGCAACCTGCCCAGTCTGCTGGTTGCGGCGGCGCTGGTGGCGGCCAGTCATGCGCTCGGCGGACGAATGGATAAAGCGAAGTGGGCGATGCAACGTCTGCAAAAGCTGGATTCTTCTTTGCGCCTGGGCACCCTCAAGGACTGGCTGCCCATTCAACGGCCTGAGGATTTCGCCCGTTTCGTCGATGGACTGCGGCTGGCCGGGTTGCCGGAGTGAAGGCGACCAACCCTGTAGGAGCGAGCTTGCTCGCGATGGTCGTCAACGATGACGCGGGGGTTCTGATTAATCGCGGTGTCTTCAAGTCCATCGCGAGCAAGCTCGCTCCTACAATTGCAACGGTAGGCTAAGCTTTGAGCAACTCGTTGCTCATGATGCTCGGTTCTGCAGGTTTTGGGTTTTTCTGGAGAGCGTCTGCAACAGCTATCCCAGACTGGCCCCAACCTTTCACGCAGGATTGCCGTGATGACCGAGCCCCTCCTCAGCTTTGATGCACTCAAGCGCGCCGCGGCTGCCGGCGAAATCGATACCGTGCTGGTCTGCATGGTCGACATGCAGGGACGCCTGGTCGGCAAGCGCTTCCAGGTCGAGTTTTTCATCGACAGTGGCCACGAAGAAACCCACTGCTGCAACTACCTGCTGGCCGATGACATCGACATGGAGCCGGTGCCGGGTTACGCCGCGGCCAGTTGGAGCAAGGGCTACGGCGATTTCGTGCTCAAGCCCGACATGTCCACCCTGCGGCGCGTGCCCTGGCTTGAATGCACGGCGCTGGTGCTGTGCGACGTGCTCGATCATCACCATCGCCAGGACCTGCCCCACAGCCCTCGGGCGATTCTGAAAAAGCAGGTCGAGCGCCTGCGCGAGCGCGGCTATACCGGCATGTTTGCTTCGGAACTCGAGTTCTATCTGTTCGATGAGAGCTACGAGGCGATCCACGAGCGCAACTATCACAAACCGAAAACCGCCGGCCATTACATCGAGGACTACAACATCCTGCAGACCACCCGCGAGGAGCCGGTGCTGCGGGCGATTCGCAAGCACTTGCAGGCCTCGGGCATTCCCGTGGAAAACTCCAAGGGGGAATGGGGCCCGGGGCAGGAAGAAATCAACATCCGCTACGCCGACGCCATGACCATGGCCGACCACCACGTCATTATCAAGCACGCCTGCAAAGAGATCGCGCAGTTGCAGGGCAAGGCGATCACCTTCATGGCCAAGTGGCGCTACGACGCCGCCGGTTCCAGCAGTCATATCCATAATTCGCTGTGGGACAAGAACGCCAAAAAGCCGCTGTTCTTCGACGCCAAAGCCGAGTTCGGCATGTCGAAACTGATGCGTGCCTGGGTCGCCGGGCAGCTCAAGTACGCCAACGACATCACCTGTTTTCTCGCGCCCTATATCAACTCCTACAAGCGCTTTCAGGCTGGCACTTTTGCGCCGACGCGGGCGGTGTGGAGCCGCGACAATCGCACCGCCGGCTTTCGCTTGTGTGCTGAAGGCAGCAAGGCCATTCGCATCGAATGCCGCATCGGCGGTGCCGACCTCAACCCCTATCTGGCCTTCGCCGCATTGATCGCGGCGGGTTTGGCGGGTATCGACGAGAAGCTCGATCTGGCGCCGCCGTTCGAAGGCGACGCCTACCTCGATGAGCATTTGCCGGAAGTGTCCAAGACTCTGCGCGAGGCAAGCGCCGCCCTCAAGAGCTCAAGCATGTTGCGCGAGGCGTTTGGCGACGAGATTGTCGACCATTACGTGCACACCGCCGAGTGGGAGCAGAAGGAGTACGACCGGCGAATCACCGACTGGGAATTGCAGCGCGGTTTCGAGCGCTACTGAGAACATCATGACTGAGAAGGTACAACTGATCTCCCCGGTCGATGGCCGGGTGTACGTCGAACGCGAGGTGGCCGATGCGGAGCAGGTCGAGCAGGCACTGACGGCCGCTGCCAATGCACAGGCGTCATGGCAACGCCGCTCACTGAGCGAACGTGCGGCTTATTGCAGTGCCGCGGTGGACGCGATGCTGTCGATGCAGGCGGACATCGTGCCGGAGCTGGCCTGGCAGATGGGCCGCCCGGTGCGTTACGGCGCCGGCGAGCTGCGCGGTTTTGCCGAACGCGCCCGACACATGATCGCCATCGCTCCACGGGCACTGGCCGCTGTAGAGCCTGCGCCCAAGGCGGGTTTTCGACGCTACATCAAACGCGAGCCGCTGGGCACGGTGCTGGTGGTCGCCCCGTGGAACTACCCCTATCTGACGGCGGTGAACACGATCATCCCGGCGCTGATGGCCGGCAACAGCGTGATCCTCAAGCACGCGTCGCAAACCCTGCTGGTGGGCGAGCGTTTCGCCGAGGCCATGCGTCGCGCAAAACTGCCCGAAGGGCTGTTCCAGAATCTGCTGCTCAACCATGTGTCGACCGGGGCGATCATTACTTCCGGGCGCGTGCAGCAAGTGAACTTCACCGGTTCCGTGGAGGCTGGCAAAGTCATGGAAAGCGTCGCCAGCGGACAATTTCTCGGCATGGGCCTGGAGCTCGGCGGAAAAGACCCGGCCTATGTCCGGGCAGACGCCAACCTTGAACATGCGGTGGAAAATCTGGTGGACGGCAGCTTCTTCAATTCCGGGCAGAGTTGCTGTGCCGTGGAACGCATTTATGTCGACCAGAAAATCTTCCCGGTGTTTGTCGAGCGCTTCGCCGAATTGACCCGCCAATACGTGCTGGGCAACCCGCTGGACGAAGCCACCACCCTCGGCCCGCTGGTGACACCGGGCGCCGCATTCTTCGTTCGTGGCCAGATCGCCGAAGCTATGGCCCAGGGCGCCAAAGCGCTGATCGATCCGAAGTCCTTTCCCGCCGACGTGCAGGGCAGCGCCTACCTTGCACCGCAAGTGCTGGTGGACGTGACCCATCAAATGTCGGTCATGCGCGACGAAAGCTTTGGCCCCGTGGTCGGCATCATGCCGGTGGCCAGCGATGAAGAAGCCATCGCCTTGATGAACGACAGTGAGTTCGGGCTCAGCGCTTCCATCTGGACCCAGGACCTCGCGGCGGCCGAACGCCTGGGCAACGAGATCGCCACCGGCACCGTGTTCATGAACCGCTGCGATTACCTGGACCCGGCTCTGGCCTGGACCGGCGTGAAAAACAGCGGGCGCGGCGTCACCCTGTCGCCATTGGGCTACGAGCACCTGACCCGGGCCAAATCCTTTCATCTGCGTCACGAGGTGTAGACCATGAACCTGACAGGAAACTGGAGCTACCCCACGAGCGTTCGGTTCGGTGTCGGGCGCATCGCCGAGCTGGCCGACGTCTGTCGCAGCCAGGGCATCCAGCGCCCCTTGCTGGTGACCGACAGCGGCCTGGCGCGCGCGCCGATCACCACGGCGGCACTGGATGCGTTGCGCGCCGCCGGTCTTGGCGTGGCGCTGTTTTGCGACCTCAAGCCCAACCCGGTGGAAGCCAACCTGGCCGGCGGGCTCGACGCCTGGCGTGCCGGCCAGCACGACGGCGTGATCGCGTTCGGCGGCGGCAGTGGCCTGGACATGGGCAAGCTGATTGCCTTCATGAGCGGCCAGACCCGGCCGGTCTGGGACTTCGAAGACATCGGCGACTACTGGACCCGCGCCGACGACAGCCGCATCGCCCCGATCATTGCCGTGCCGACCACGGCGGGAACCGGTTCAGAAGTCGGTCGTGCGGCGGTGATCATCGACGAGCGCACCCACACCAAACGCATCATCTTCCACCCGAAAATGATGCCGCGCGTGGTGATCAGCGACCCGGCCCTCACCGTCGGCATGCCTGCCAAAATCACCGCCGGCACTGGCATGGACGCGTTATCCCATTGCCTGGAAGCCTACTGCGCCCCCGGTTTTCACCCCCTGGCCGACGGCATTGCCGTGGAAGGCATGCGCCTGGTAGCCAATTCACTGGTGAAGGCGGTACACACGCCGTCGGACCTCGAGGCGCGCGCACAAATGCTCGCGGCGGCGGCGATGGGCGCCACGGCATTCCAGAAAGGCCTGGGCGGGATGCATGCGCTCTCGCATCCGGTGGGTGCGCTGTACGACACCCATCACGGCATGACCAATGCCACCTTCATGCCCTATGTCCTGCAGTTCAATCGCACGGCCATCGAGGAGCGCATCACCCGCCTGGCGGCGTACCTGCGCCTGCCCTCACCCGGCTTCGACAGTTTCATGGCCTTCGTCCTCAAGCTGCGCAAGGACATCGGCGTGCCCCATACCCTGTTTGAGCTGGGCGTGGATGACCGGCAGGCCGACCTGATCGCGGACATGGCGGTTGTCGACCCCTGCGCCGGCGGTAACCCGCTGCCATTGACCCGGGACGGCGTGGCAAAGATTTTCGACGCGGCGTTTCACGGCCGTCTGTAGGAGCGAGCCTACGGCGGCTCAGTTCGACCTGTCCAAAACCTGAAGGGGCACACATCATGAACCCAGCAAGCCAGCCGGGCACCGAAACGCACGACGATGACGTCAAGGTGCTGCACAGCATGGGCTATGCCCAGCAACTCTCACGACGAATGGGGGTTTTCTCCAACTTTGCGATTTCCTTTTCGATCATCTGCATCCTCTCGGGTGGCATCAACTCGCTGGCCCAAGGCACTTCGGGCGCGGGGGGTATATCCATCGGCATCGGCTGGCCGATCGGCTGCCTGATCTCCGGGGTGTTCGCCATGGCCATGGCGCAGATTTCCTCGGCCTATCCCACCGCTGGCGGCCTGTACCACTGGGGCTCGATTCTCGGTAACCGCTTCACTGGCTGGCTGACCGCCTGGTTCAACCTGCTGGGACTGGTCACGGTGCTGGGCGCGATCAACGTCGGCACCTACTACTTCTTTTTCGGCGCCTTCGGACCGGCACTGGGCATGGAGGATACGACCACGGTCAGGGTGATTTTCCTGGCGATCCTCACGGGCTTGCAGGCCTTGTGTAACCACTTGGGCATCGGCCTGACGGCCAAGCTCACCGACTTCTCCGGCTACCTGATCTTCGCCACCGCGCTGGCACTGACCATCGTCTGCCTGATGTCGGCACCCAGCTATGAATTCGCGCGGTTGTGGACCTTCAGCAACTATTCCGGTGAGGYGGGTGGCAGCGTCTGGCCGCAGGTCTCCAATGGCTGGGTGTTCATGCTCGGCCTGCTGTTGCCGATCTACACCATCACCGGCTATGACGCCTCCGCGCACACCTCCGAAGAAACCCGCAACGCGGCCATGTCGGTGCCGCGCGGCATGGTCATGTCGGTGGTCTGGTCGTTGCTGTTCGGCTGGCTGATGCTCAGCGCGTTCGTGCTGATGCTGCCGAACATGGACGAAGCGGCCAAGCAAGGCTGGAACGTGTTTTTCTGGGCCATGAACACCCAGGTCAACCCGACCTTGAAACTGGTGCTTTACGTGGCGATCTTCATCTCGCAGGTGCTCTGCGGGCTGGCCACCGTCACCTCGGTTTCACGGATGATCTTCGCGTTCTCACGTGACGGCGGCCTGCCCTGTTCCAAAGCCCTGGCCTCCGTCTCGCCGACCTTTCGCAGCCCGGTGGCAGCCATCTGGACCGGTGCCACCCTTGCCGTCCTGTTCGACTGGGGCTCGTCGGTGATCTCGGTCGGGGCAACGCCGGTCTATACGATCGTGGTGTCCTGCACGGTGATCTTCCTGTTCTTCTCCTTCGCCATTCCCATCGTGCTCGGCCTGTTTACCTTTGGGACTTCGAAGTGGCCGACCATGGGGCCGTGGAACATGGGGCGGTTCTGGTACTCGGTGTTCGCCATCCTCTCGATCCTGTCGATGATCATCATTTTCGTCATCGGCATCCAGCCACCGAACGATTGGGCGCTGTACATCACCATCGGCTTCCTGATCCTGACCGCCATCGTCTGGTTCGGCTTTGAAGCGCGGCGCTTCCAGGGGCCGCCGGTGGGCGACATGATCGTCAAGCGCCAGGCTGAAATCGCCGCGGCGGAGGCGGCGTTGAACGGCAAATAGAGCGAGCAATGAGTAACCTGTGGGAGCGAGCTTGCTCGCGATGGCGGCGTGTCAGGCGCCATGGATGCTGGATGTGCCGGCCTTATCGCGAGCAAGCTCGCTCCCACAAGGGTCGTGGTGTTCCAACGCTTGACTGACTGGCATTAGCCGCATCTGCCGGGCTTTTTTGTATGGCGATGATTTATCCTGTGCCTCCGATTCCCCCCCGGAGACACCTGTGCCCGCCCTCACCGCCCGCGAGGTTTACCAGCCATTGCGCGATGCCGCTCAAGGCATTCGCACGTTCCAGCGAGTCGACGACGCTTGCGAGTCTGGCCATGTACGGGTCGACATCGACGGCTGGCGCCTGACGCTCGACGTCGACACCGGCCACTTGCGCCACTGCCTGCACGGCCAAAGCCCCGATGGCCGTGAATATATGTTCGACAACGGGCAGCGCTTCGGTACCGACCCCGTGAGTTTGCTCAGCACCTGGGAGCTGGCGCAGATTGAACGGCTACTGGCCTGAATCCTTCGCAACCTGTCGTTCCCTGGCCGCACTTGTGATAAACAAGCCGGAGTGATTTTTGCGTCCAAGGAGGTTCTGCCCATGCCCCGTTCCCCACGCCTGCCGCAATGGCTGGCCTGCGCCCTGCTCGGTTTGTTCGTTGGTGTTGCCCAGGCCGGCACGACGCCCCCGGCGCCCGATGCCTTGCAACCCTTGCTGGCAACGATGAATGAGCGGTTGTACATCAGCGAGCTGGTGGCGCTGACCAAGTGGGACAGCGGTAAACCGGTCCAGGACAACGCCCGGGAAGCGCAAGTCATCGCCAACGCCCGCAAGCAAGCCACCCAGCGCCAGCTCGACCCCGACGATGTCGCCGACCTCATCGCTGCGCAGATCGAAGCCAGCAAACTGGTGCAATACGGCCGGCTCGCGCAATGGCAAGCGGCGCACAAGGCACCGGACACACCACGGCCGGACCTCATTAACGACATCCGGCCCAAGCTCGACAAGCTGCAAAACCTGCTGCTCCAGCAGTACGCCGATTTCCTGCCCTACCGCAAAGACCCGAACTGCCCGCAATGGCTGGCCACCGAACGCTCCGCGCTGATCAAGGATTACCTGCATGGCCAGGCGATGATTCGTGCGACCGGAGAGCTGTGCGTTGTAGGTCGATGACAGCGAAGTGATCCAGACGAAGAGCCCGGCCCAATCGGCCGGGCTTTCATGGACGCTCTTTCTTCTTCAGTTCGCCGCCGCTTGAAACCGCTTGCGGTAAGCCGCCGGCAGTAGCCCGACGCGTTGTTGAAACAGCCTGCGAAACGAGTTGCCATCCTCGTAGCCCACGGCATAGGTGATGCTGTCCAGCGTCATGCGTGTGGATTCAAGCAACTGTTTGGCCTTTTCCAGACGCAAGGTCTGCAGGTAGGCAATCGGCGTGTAGCCGGTGGCGTCCTTGAAACGTCGCTTGAAGTTGCGCACGCCGAAGCCGAATTGTTGGGCCACATCATCGATCAACAACGGCTGATCGAAGCGTTCTTCCAGCCAGTTTTGCACCCGCAGGATGTCGCCATCACCATGGCTCTTGGGCATTGACCACATCACATACACCGACTGCTCGCTGCGCACCGAGTCGACCAACAGGTACTTGCCACACTTTTGCGCCAGTTCCAGTGACGCAAAGCGACGCACCAGGTGCAGCAACAGGTCCATGGCCGCACTAGCGCCGCCACTGGTGACCACGCGATTGTCCTCGCAAATGATTTGCCCTTCGTCCAGCAACGCTTCGGTATAGCGGCGACGGAAAAGCTCGGCAAAAGCCCAGTGCGTGGTCGCACGGGTGCCGTTCAATAGCCCGGCCTCACCCAACATGAACGCCGCCGTGCACATGGAAGCCACCACCGCGCCTTGGGCGTGCTGCTCACGCAGCCACGGTCCATAGGCGCAAAACGCCGGTAAGGCGTCCTTGAGGGTGAAGAGGAATCCCGGGATCAGGACCAGATCGGTTCGCGGGATCTCGCGAGTGGAACGGTTCACATGCAAGCGCTGCCCGCCCCAGGCGGCCACATCGGCGCCATCGAGCGAAGCGCTGACCACCCTGAACGGTGGTGGGTCGCTATCGGCGAACAGGTTGGCGGCACTGAGCACTTCCAGGGCCATGGTTGCGCTGGCGGCGGAGCATTGATCGGCCAGTAACAAGGTGATGTGCATAGCGACTCCATTGCACTTTCCGCATGAAAAATGTCATTTGCGCACCTACCTTAGCCGATTTCCATGGCCTAAAGTGCAGCCATCAACCCAACGGTGGCGCACTTATGAATCTCTGGTTTCGACTTTTCCTTATGCTGTTGCGTCGCCCGTGGCGCAACCCCGTGGACGCCTCGGCGACCACCGTTGTGTGCATGCGCGTGTGGCCGCTGGATCTGGACCTCAACCGGCACGTCACCAACGGTCGCTATTTCACGCTGGCAGACATCGGGCGAATGGATTACGTACTGCGCAGCGGCGCCTTTCGCGTGGCGCTTCGTCATAAGGCCGTGCCGATTGTCGGCGATACCTGGGGCAAGTTCCGCCGAGAGTTGCGCCTGTTCGAAGCCTTTGAAATACATACCCGCATGCTTGGCTGGGACGACAAGTGGACCTTTATGGAGCACCGTTTCGTGAGCAAGGGCCGGGTGGTCGGCGTGGTGGTGATGCGCGGTCTGTTCCGCGCGGGCAGAGGCACGGTGGCACCCGGTGAATTCGCGCTGGAACTGGGTTTGCCAGAGCAATCGCCGTCGATGCCGCCATGGCTGAAGGACTGGTCGCGTAACTGCAACGACATGAGCCATCAGTTGCGTACACAAGAGGCTCCGCCTGCGCGGCAACCGGAGACAGTCGGCTGACCGCCAACCTGTGTACGCTCTATTCTGTGCCTACCTCGCGCAACGGGCGAGTTGTGTGTTGTGAGTCGATCACAGCGAAGTGATCCAGACGAAGAGCCCGGCCCAATCAGCCGGGCTTTTACATCAGGAGGATGCATTGAAACGCTACTACATCGAAATGGGCGTCGCGATTACGCTGTACGCCGTGTTGTTGCTGGTGTCGGTGATCTTGCTTAAAGACCAGCAAGAAATGGCAATGATGCTGAAGATCATCATCACGCTGTTGCCTGTGATTCCTGCGGGGCTGATGTGTTGGGCGGTGGTGCGCAATATGCGCGCGCTGGACGAAATGCATTTGCGTATTCAGTACGAAGCTCTCGGTTTTGCCTTTGCCGCTTCGGCATTGCTGACCTTCACTTACGGTTTTCTGGAGAATGTCGGCTTTGCGCACGTGTCCTGGGTCTGTGTGTGGCCAGTGATGGGCCTGATGTGGATGATCGGGCTCAGACTTGCCAAGCGGCGYTACCAATGAAAAACCGTCTCAAGGAACTGCGTGCCGAACGCAAGTGGTCTCAGGTCGATCTGGCGGCGTTGCTGAATGTTTCGCGGCAGACCATCAATGCCATCGAAAATGGCCGCTATGATCCGAGCCTGCCCTTGGCGTTTCAGATTGCCCGGGCATTTGCGCTGCCTATTGAGAGCATTTTTGATGATGAGTTCGCTGGATAATCTCCCTCTTCAATCAGGCGCCCGTCCATGAGCCATACTGAAATCCTCGCTAAAATCTTCCTCGGCCCGGTGTTGCTGGCGCAAGGTCTCTACACCAGGCGGGTGACGCCGAGGCTGCCGGAGGCCGAAGGCGAACGTCAGGGCGATGCCGGCAGCGGCGACGTTCTGCGGTTGTTGATTGTCGGCGACAGCGCCGCTGCAGGCGTGGGTGCGGCGACTCAAGGTGAGGCCCTCAGCGGTCGGTTGGTGGAGCGCCTGGCCGATGATTATCAGGTGGCGTGGAAACTCTGGGCGCGCTCGGGCCTGGATTCGCAAGGGTTGCTGGAGCTGCTCGAACAGCACGCCCCCGAGCCGTTCGATGTGGTGCTGTTGTCGATTGGCGTCAACGATGTCACCAGCTCACTCAACCTGGATCAGTGGCTCGCCCGGCAACGGCGCTTGATCGCGCTGCTGTGCGACAAGTTCGCGGTGAGGCAGATCGTGGTGTCGCCGCTTCCGCCGATGCATCTGTTCCCCGCGCTGCCGCAACCCTTGCGCTGGTTTCTGGGGTTCAGGGCGCGTCGTTTCAATGCACATTTGGCGGATCTGGCCGCACGCCTGGATCAATGTACGATGCTCACCACCCCGTTGGTACCCGAACCGGGCTTGATGGCCAGCGATGGTTTTCATCCGGGGCCGATGCTCTACCGTCAATGGGCCGACGATGCCGCCAGGGCTATCGACCAACGCTTTCGCACCACAACAATAAAAACAGGAGTTGAAGATGTCTGAGCTGAACCTGAACCCCAATGTCGCAGCGTCCCTGAAGCAGTGGCACGCGATGATCGGCAAGCGCGACTTGAGCGCCTTGCCCGAACTGCTCGATCCGCAGGCGGTGTTCCGTTCGCCGATGGCGCACACGCCGTATCCGGGAGCGCCGGTGGTGTCGATGATCCTCAACACGGTCATGAACGTGTTCGAGGACTTTGCCTATCTCCGCGAGTTGGCGACGGCGGATGGCTTGAACGTGATTCTCGAATTCAGCGCCAAGGTCGGCGGGAAAGAGCTGAAGGGCATCGACATGATCCGCTTCAATGAACAAGGCAAGATTGTCGAGTTTGAAGTGATGGTGCGACCGTTGAGTGGCTTGCAGGCGTTGGGTGAGGAAATGGGGCGGCGGTTGGGGGCTTATCTGAAGGCCAGCAAGGCCTGATTTACCTGATTCAACAAATTACCCTGTGGGAGCGAGCTTGCTCGCGATAGCGGTGGGTCAGTGAACAACATATTGACTGACACTCCGCYATCGCGAGCAAGCTCGCTCCCACAGGGGTTGTGTACAGCCTGAAAACTTCACACCATCGGCTGGTGACTGGTCACGCAGTGAATCCCTCCACCACCGGCGGAGATCGCGTCGATGTCGAGCTGCACCACCTCGCGGTCCGGGTAGAGTTCGGACAACAGGTCGAAGGCTTTGGCATCCGCTTCCTTGTCACCGAACTGCGCAGCGATGATCGCGCCGTTGATCACGAAGTAGTTGATGTAGCCGGCGGCGAAGTCCTGATTGTCTTTGCTGAACTGGCTGTTGCGCGGGTTGAGCGGCGGCGACACGGTATGCACCTGCAATTTGCGGCCATCGGCATCCGTGGCGTTTTCCAGGACTTTCAGATGGGCGCGGGTGACCTTGTAGTCGTAGGACTCAGGGTCGTTGTCGAGGTTGGCGATCACCACACCAGGCTTGACGAAACGCGCATAGAAGTCGACATGGGCGTCGGTGATGTCCTTGCCCTTGATGCCCGGCAGCCAGATGATTTTACGCAGGCCCAGCCGTTCTTTCAGTTCTGCTTCGACCTCGGCCTTGCTCCAGTCGGGATTGCGATTGCGGTTGATCCAGCTGCTTTCGGTCATGATCCCGGTGCCGTGGCCATCGACTTCGATGCCACCGCCCTCGCCCACCAGTTCGCTACGCAGGTAATCCGCCTTGGCGTTTTCAGCGACCAGGGCGGCCAGTTGCGCATCGTCCGCATGCTGCTGTTTGTTGCCCCAGCCGTTGAAGTTGAAATCCACGGCACCGAGGTCGCCGTTGCCATCGACGACAAAATTGGCGCCGATGTCGCGCATCCAGATGTCATCCAGATCGGCGATCACGAAGGTGGTGTTGTGGCTGCCGCATTTGGCTTCGGCCAGGCGCCGCTCGCTCTGGCGACAGAACACGGTGACCGGCTCGTATTCGGCGATGGTGCGGGCGATCCGGCCAAGGGCGTCTTGCACGTGGGGCGTGAAGTCCTCCCAGATCGCGGCCTGTGCGCTGAAGGCGATGAAGGCTCGCTGGTGTTTGTCACCTTCATCGGGCATGTACCAATTGCCTTTACCGGCCGCTCGCGCCGACATGGACCCGAAGCCCAGTCCCATGGACGCCACCGCGCCCAGTCCGGCGATGACCGATACCTGCTTGATGAATGTTCGACGTGTCGGCATGTGTTTTCCTGAAATCCGGGGTTTGGCCGGCCCTCGGGCCGGCCGGTGATCATTTGACTGTAGCGGTCTTGAACTTGGTCCAGGTGCGCATGCGTGCCCGCATGTCGGCCTGGGGAATGTCCTTGCCGGGAATCAGCCGTGCGTAGGTGGCGTCATCGAGGTAGATGTCCGGGTTGTTGCGCATCGCGGCATCGACGTCCGGGCGGGCCTTGGCGTTGGAGGTCGGGTAGCCGGTGAAGTTGCTGATGGCTGCCATGTTCTGCGGGCGCATGACAAAGTTGATGAAGGCGTAGGCGTACTCCGGGTGCCGGGCGTCGACGGGAATGGCCATGGTGTCCATCCACACCGTGGTGCCTTCGCGGGGAATGCGGTAGTGGAAGGTGGTTTTCTTGCCGGCACTGTCCGACGTGCGTTGCGCCTGGGTCATGTCGCCGCTGTAGCCCAGGGACACGCACAGGTTGCCGTTGACCAGGTCGGTCACCGGTTGCGACTGGAACTTGCGGATGTACGGCCGCAACTTCATCAGCAAGTCACTGGCCGCCGCCAGGTCCGCCGGTTTGGCGCTGCGCGGATCGCGGCCGAGGTAGTTGAGCACCACCGCCAGCACTTCGTCCGGCGAGTCGATCATCGAGATGCCGCAGTCGGCGAATTTCGCCGCCAGTTCCGGTTTGAACAGCATGTCCAGGCTGTTGACCGGCGCGTCCGGCGCACGCTGGGTAATCTGCTCGGCGTTGTAGGTCAGGCCTATGGTGCCCCAGGTATACGGGACCGTGGCTTTGCTCGAATGCTCATAGTGCGAGCGCAGCTTTTGCAAACCGGGCTCGACGTCGTTGATAGCGGTGATTCTGGACTGGTCCAGCGGTTGCAGGCTGCCGGCGCGCATCAGGCGTTCGGCCACGGTGTCGCCGGGGAAGATCAGGTCGTAGCCACTGCCACCGGCAAGCATCTTGGCTTCCAGGGTTTCACTGCCGTCCATGACGTCGTAGATCACCTTGATCCCGGTTTCGGCGGTGAACTTGCTGAGGGTGTCCTCGGCAAAATAATCGGCCCAGTTGTACAGCCGCAGGGTTTTCTCCTCGGCGTGCAGCGCAGGCACCGCACAGCTCAGCGCCAGCCCCATGGCCAGGCACAGCTTGTTGATCATGTTCATGTCACACCCCTTGGGTTGCCCAGCGTGAGTGGATCTGACGACCGTCCTGGGTCAACAAGGCGCCGTACATTTCCGGACGGCGATCGCGGTAGATGCCCCAGGTCAGGCGGTCTTCGCGCATGGCCGCCAGGTCCAGGCTGTGGACCAGCACGCCGGTGCTGTCGCGGTCGGCCTCGGCGAGCAATTTGCCCTTGTGATTGCAGATGAACGACGAGCCGTAGAAGCTCATTTGCAGGGTCGGGTCGGTAGTCGCCGCTTCCCGGCCGACACGGTTGGCCGCCACCACCGGCAGCAGGTTGGCGGCGGCGTGACCGCGCATGGTCATTTGCCAGTGATCCCGGGAATCGAGCGTGGCGCAACCCGGTTCGGAGCCAATGGCCGTCGGGAACAGCAGCACTTCGGCACCCATCAAGGCCAGGCAGCGAGCAGTTTCCGGGAACCACTGGTCCCAGCAGATGCCCAGGCCGATGCGCCCGAACGCGGTGTCCCAGACCCGAAAACCGCTGTCGCCGGGGCTGAAATATTCCTTCTCCTGGTAGCCGATGGCGTTGGGGATGTGGGTCTTGCGGTACACGCCCAACAGGCACCCGTCGGCGTCGGCCACGCTCAGTGAATTGAAGTAAGCGTTACCGGCCTTCTCGTACCAGCTCAGCGGCAGCACCACGCCCAACTCTTTGGCCAATGCGGCAAAGCGCTGGAGCACGTGGCTGTCGCGATACTCCTCGGCCAGTGCCAGGTGCTTGTGGTGTTGCTCGATGCAGAAATACGGCGTGGCGAACAGTTCCTGCAACAGGATGACCTGCGCGCCCTTGGCTGCGGCTTCGCGGACCAGTTGCTCGGCCTGGTCGAGGTTGTGTTTCAAGTCCCAGGTGCACGGCATCTGGGTGGTGGCGATGGTGAGTAAGGTCATGGCATCAACCCCGCACCGGCCAGGCCGGCTGTTGCTGGGTGATGCAATGCACTCCGCCACCGCCATGAGCCAGATGGTTGATCCGCACCGGCACCACTTCGCGCCCCGGGAATGCCTGCGCCAGTACTTCGGCAGCGACCTTGTCGGCATCGATGCCGTAGGCCGGCATGATGATCACGCCGTTGGCGATGTAGAAGTTGGTGTAGGAGGCGCAGAACACTTCGGCCTCGGTGTCCACTGCATCGGAGGCTTCATAGAGTTCGATCAGCTCGAACTTGCGGCCCTGGGCATCGGTGGCCAGTTCAAGGGCGCGGCGGTTTTCCCGTGCGACTGCGGCATACACAGAGTCCTGGTCGTGGGTGGCGTCCACCAGCAACACGCCGGGGCGGGCAAAGGCGCACACACCGTCGACGTGGCCGTCGGTCATGTCGCCGGTCAGGTAGTCCGGATCGCCCGGCAGCCAGATGGTTTTCTTCACGCCCAGCAGGCGGGTGAAGATCTCTTCGATCTCGGCCTTGGTCACGCCCGGGTTACGGTTGGGGTTGAGCAGCACCGACTCGGTGGTGATCAGCGTGCCCTCGCCGTCCACGTGAATGGCGCCGCCCTCGTTGCTCAGCGCCGTGCCGAAACACTCCAGCCCCAAATGATTGAGCGCGCGCCGGGCCAGGCTTTCGTCCAGATCATGGGCCGACTTGCCGCCCCAGGCGTTGAAGCGCCAGCTCACACCGGCCAGGCCTTGCTGCGGATGGCAGACGAAGCTCGGGCCGGAGTCACGGCACCAGCTGTCGTTGACCGCCAATTCGATCAGCTCGATGTTCGGCCCGCACAAGGCCTTGGCGCTGGCGACGGATGACGGATCGACCACCAGTTTCACCGGCTCAAAACGGGCGATGGCGTTGGCCACCCGGGCGAAGTCCTCTTGAACCTGTGGCAGTGTCACCCGCCAGCCTGACTCCCACAGAGTCTTGTTGTGCGGCCAGACCATCCAGGTGGCGGCGTGGGTGACCCACTCGGCCGGCATCGTCCAACCGCTGTTTTGAATTTGGTTCTGCTGCATGACAAGCACCTCTGAGTTAAGTCATTGTGTTCAATGAAAACGGCCTTGGCGGTTTTGGCATGCATGCTACGGCTGGAAAAACAGGCAAACAAACGATGGATTTTGCAGGAAACTGATTAGAGGAACTTATCGATATGCTCAAACACTGGCCGCCCCTGAGCACCCTGCGCGGCTTCGAAGCCGCCGCCCGGCTGGGCAGTTTTCACAAGGCCGCCGACGAGTTGCACCTCACCCAATCGGCGATCAGCCAGCAGATCCGCAGCCTTGAAGCCTACCTGGAACAACCGCTGTTCCATCGCAGCGGGCGCAGCGTCAGCCTGACCGATGCCGGGCACGATCTGCTCAGCACCACCCAGGCGCTGTTGCAGCAACTGGCGGTGGGCATTCGCCGGTTGGGGCAATACCAGAAACCCAATCAACTGGTGCTCAACACCACCCCGGCGTTTGCCCGGCACTGGTTGTTGCCGCGCCTGGGGGATTTCCGTCGCCAGCATCCGCAGGTCGATCTGTGGATTTTCRGTACCGATGAAGTGCCGGACATGGCCAGCCAGACCATCGACCTGGCGGTGCGCGACGACATCGGTTCCCAGGCCGAATGCAGCTTCAAGGTGCTGCACGCCGACCGCCTCTACCCGGCGTGTCACCCGAGCCTGTTGGCCGTGCCCGTGGAACAGCGCACCACCCTGCATGGCGAGCGGGAAATGGACTGGAGCCACTGGGCGGTGGAGTCCGGCATTGATGTGGGGCAGATGGATCAGGGGCTGAATTTTTCCGATCCGGGGTTGCTGCTGGACGCGGCCTGCACCGGGCTGGGCATTGCGCTGGTGAGCCAGTTGCTGAGTCGGCAGGCGCGGGCCACCGGGCTGTTGCTGCCGATGGTGGAGCAAACCATCCGCGGCCCGAACTGGGCACTGCTCACCCACCGTGACAGCGAGAACATCCCGATGGCGCGGGCCTTCACCGAATGGCTGGCCGACAACCTGGCGGCCGCCCCCCAGACCACGGCGTGATCATTGCGCCGGGAAGGTTTGCAGGTAGGCGAGCAGGTCTTCGATTTTTTCCGGGTCGCTGAGGCCCCAGAAAATCATGCGGGTGCCAGGGACAACTTTCTTCGGCGCTTCGAGGTAGGCGATCAGGGTTTCGCGGTCCCAGACCAGGTTGGCGGATTTCATCGCGTCGGAATACACGTAGTCCGTGGTGACGGCGGAGTGGCGACCGATCACGCCATTGAGTTGCGGGCCAAAGAAGGCACGAGCCGATTCGCCGATCTGATGACAGCCGCTGCAGAGGCGCTTGAACACTTTCTCCCCGGCCTGGACATCGCCCGCCGCAAAGGCAGGCGCGCTGAACAGGCCTGCGGTGAGTAGCGAAGCGAGGGTCAGGGCGGCGATTTTTTTCATGTTCCGTTTCCAGTCTGCGAGTGCTCGCTATTGGAACATGACAGCTGAGGATATCCAAAACGGTCAGGTGGACACCGCCCCCTGTGGGAGCGAGCTTGCTCCCACAGGGGGTCTGTGTACTGGCTTACTTTTTGGTTCGAGAGGTATTGAGCTCAATGGCTGCCTTAATCAACGACGCCAATGCCTTTTCATCGATCGGCTCACCCTCGTGGATATCAATCGCACGCCGGGTATTGCCTTCAAGGCTTGAGTTGAACAACTTCGACGGATCGTCCAGTGAAGCGCCCTTGGCGAAGGTCATCTTCACCACCTGCTTGTAGGTCTCGCCGGTGCAGATGATGCCGGCATGGGACCACACCGGCACGCCGCGCCACTTCCACTCTTCGATCACTTCGGGGTCGGCCTGGCGGATGATCTGGCGGACGTGGGCCAGGGTTTCGCCGCGCCAGTCGGCCAGCTCCCGGATTCGCTCGTCGATCAGCGCCGAAGCTTCGTTTGGGTCAACCTTGTCCGTTTTCATCACCGTTTCGACCCTCATCATGATGGTTGTGACCGATGAGGGTAGACGGTGCTCCAAAGTTTTCAGGAATCGCTGACTGACGGCGCCTGGGGCACGGGGCGGGTTTTCACGGTGACGAACATTTTGATGCGGTCGCCGATTTCCTGGAGGGTATGACGGAATGGGTCGTGTCTTTCGCTGGTGGTCGGGTCTTCGAAGCTCCAGACCATCACTTCACCGGTAAACGGTATGCGCGAGACCTCTTCGGAGGACTTGTCGCACAGGGTGATGACGTAGTCGAACGCCTGACCTTCGAAATCTTCGAGGGACTTGCTGCGCAGACCGCTGGCATCGACGCCGATGTGATCGAGGGATTCGAAGGTGCGTGGATCGATCCCGGTGGCCTCGAGCCCGGCGCTGAAGGCCTGGAAATCGGCAGGATCGGTATGGCGCAGCAGGGCTTCGGCCATGGGTGAGCGGACATCGTTTCTGGCGCAGACGAACAGCACGCGACGTGGGTCGGTCATGGGGCTACCTCGGCTGGCAGGGTTTCAGTGTTTGCTCATCAATCCATGCAGCACGCCGAACCGCAAACCCGGTTCCGACGCAATCATATGCGTGATGCCAAACACCTTGAACGCTGCCAGCATCAACACCAGGCCGCCGGGCAAAATGCTCAGGCGATGGGTGGGCAACTCCGCCAGCTTGAGGTGTTTCACATGTTTGACTTCCAGCAGGCGCAACGACAGGCGCAACAGGCCACCGTAGGTGATGCCGCTCTGGTCGTCATCATTCAAGCCATTGGCCTTGAGCACCTTGGCCAGCATTCGCGCCGTCCCGGAAGAACCGATCGCCTGCTGCCAGCCCACGGCGCGGTAACGGCGGGCAATGCGCTCGAACTGCACGGTGGCCGCGCGTTCGGCCTCCAGCAGCGCTTCGGCCATGATCCGCCCGCCGTGGAAATAATGCGCACCGAAGGTGCCGCTGCCGATGGCAATGCTCTCGGTGAGCAGCAATTGGTCGCCACGGCCAATGATCATTTCCGTGGAGCCACCGCCGATGTCCACCACCAGCCGTGTGCTTTGCGCCGGCAAGGTGTGGGCCACGCCGGCGTAAACCAGTTGCGCCTCTTCGTGACCGGAAATGACGTCGATGCGAAAGCCCAGGTGGCGCTCGGCACTGGCCAGGAACAGCGGCGCGTTGTCCGCTTCGCGCACGGCACTGGTGGCCACCGCCCGCACACGCCCGGCCTCGAAGCCGCGCAACTTTTTGCCAAACCGCGCCAGCGCCTGCCAGCCACGGTCCAGCGCCAACTCATCGAGTGCCCCACCCTGCAGGCCTTCGGCCAGACGGACCGGTTCACGCAGGGTTTTCACTTCCTGGATGACCATCTGCTGGTTCCGTCTTACCGACTGGCCAATCATCAGGCGAAACGCATTGGAACCCAGGTCGATGGCGGCAAACAGCGGGGCGTCTTTCATAGGGGGTTCCTTGCACATTCATCTGCCGGCGGACTGGCGGCCGTCGGGCACTCAAGACGGATTGCGAGGATCTTGCCATTGCTTCGATGACACCCAGATGACACCGCCTGGAGATATGACCCACACCACAAGTGGCAGGATTTGCGGCATCCGGATGAATGGCCATCAAACCGTCATCGAATCGTCATGAATCGGGCGGCATAATCAAGTCATTCAATGCGTGCTTTACTTTTCTGCTGCCAATTCTGGTGGCTTTTTTTTGCCTGAAATTCTGCTTACAGACACTCCTGCGCCGCACGCTCGAACGTCGACGGCACGAACGCCGAGGCCAGCAGCTTGCGCTCGTACAGGAACACCTTGCCGCCATTCGAGGCTTTGTAGGTTTCAAGCACGTTGTCCGCCGCCACTTTGCTCGGGACGACGATCCGGTAGCTGCGCTGGGTCTGCGATACCGTGGGCACCAGCGCATCGTGCTGCAACTTCGGCACCACGCAATGGGTGTACTCCTCGGGCGACTTGCTGGTCTGCAAGGTCATCGTCGGATTGTTCGGCGTGGCACAACCGGCCAGCAGCAGCGAAGCGAAGGCCAGGGTCGGGGCAAAAAAAGTGCGCATGAATCAGGTCCTGAAAAGAAATCTACAGTGAATTGGGTTGCCCGCCGCTCAATGGACGTCGGGCTTGTTAATTGGTTGCTGCAGTTAATCCGGCGGTTACCAGCGCCTTCAACGACGCATCGAACTGTTTCAGCGCGGTCAGTTGCAGGTCGCGTTGCTGTTCGATTTGCGCGGCGATCTCGGGCGCGGCCTTGTCATGCACCCACACCGACGGCAGTTGTTTTTCCACCGCGCCCTCGGCCTTGCCGATGTACTGCAGGTTGGCGTCGTAGAACCGCGCGGCGAATCGCGCCTCGACCCGATCGTTACGCTGGGTCAGCAACTGGTTGTGGGTATCGAGCATCACCACCACGTCCGGGTGGGCCTGCACCAGGGCTTCGAGGTTGTCGTAGACCGTCACCGACACAAAGGTGTGGTGCAGCGAACTCATCAGCCAGTCGATGGCCAGGTCCGGATCGGAGCTGTTGACGAAGGCTTGGCGAATCCGCGCATCCAGTGCGTTTTTCGCACCATTCACGGCCACCGAGTGGTATTGCGCAAGGTATTGCAGGTTTTCCACGGTGTTCTCGCTGTAGAGCACCCCGACCGTCTGCCCGTATTGCAACCCGCCCTGGCTACCGGTGATGGGCGGCAGATGGCAGGCGCGTGCGTCCTCGGCATAGGCCGATGCGGTGGATGCAACACTGCCCAGCAACAGGGCAATCACAGCCAGTCGGGTCAAGATTTTCATCGCGCAGGTTCCTTGAGCAGCGTGTTCAATGCAGGCAATTTTCCGCCTTTGCGCAAAAAACAGAACTTGCGATTCTTGATGGTGACTATTGACTGAACCAATAGTGCGGCGACGCCAGCGCATGCCTCTGGCGCAAAGTTACCGGTCAATGTCGAACAAGCGGCTGTGCCGGGCGCCCACGGTTGATTACAGTGGCGACTGCCCTCAAAACCTGATCAAGGAACGAAACAATGGTGACCTGCTACCTGAAATACGTGCTCGATCCCTACCAGCTCGAAGCGTTCGAGCACTACGGCAAGTTGTGGATTCCCTTGGTGGAAAAGTTCGGCGGCCAGCACCACGGCTACTTTTTGCCGTCGGAGGGCGCCAACAACATCGCCCTGGCGCTGTTCACCTTCCCCAGCCTGGCGGCGTACGAACATTACCGGCAGCAGTCGATGAACGATCCCGAGTGCATCGTGGCGTTCAAGTACGCCGAAGAGAGGAAGTTCATCTTCAGCTACGAGCGTTCATTCATGCGCCCGGTATTTGGCGAACAGGATCGCTGAGTCAGACTTTTTTCAGATCCAGGCAATAGGTGTAGTAACCGGGGTCGCGCACCCAGCCCAGGGATTCATACAGGCGTTGGGCAGTGAAGTTGTCGGTGGCGGTTTCCAGGGTCATGCCTTTGCCGCCGGCCAGCTTCGCAAAATCCCGGGCGGTGTTCATCAGCAACTTACCGACCCCTTTGCCCCGGGCGGCGGGCGTGGTGAACAGATCACCAAGCAGCCAGGTGCGATGGGCGTCGATAGAGGAAAAAGTCGGGAACAGTTGGACGAAGCCGAGGTTTTCACCGTCGGGGTCCCGGGCAAGAAAAATCACCGATTCATCCCGGGCGAGTCGCTCAGCGATGAAGGCGCGCGATTGCGCAAGGTTCGACGGCTGCTTGTAGAACATCCGGTAGGCGTCAAACAAGGGGGCGATCTGGTCGATGTGCGATGCGTCGGCGCGCAGGGCCTGAATAGCCATGAGGGTGCTCCATTGCGGTCTCAAGGAGTTACAGACTAGCAATGGAAGCTCAATCGAGACGTAATATTTCCTAAAAGCACCGCCGCCCACTGTGGGAGCGAGCTTGCTCGCGATAGCGGTAGATCAATCAACATAAGTGTTGAATGTGATGCCGCCATCGCGAGCAAGCTCGCTCCCACATTAGGTTTCCACATTGGATTGCGGGTTGCGGTCAGACCCGCACGTTACGCCCCGGCAACGAAGTACGCTGGCTGCTCTCCCAGCCCTCGACCAGCCCCACCGGCACATCCGCTGACGGCAGCATCTGCACGCCACGCACCAGATCGGACGCCCGTTCGGCAAGCATGATGGTCGGCGCATTGAGGTTGCCGTTCGGCTCAGTCGGGAACACCGACGAATCGATCACCCGCAGACCGGCGATGCCGCGCACGCGCAATTCGGAATCGACCACCGCCATGTCGTCCTCGCCCATGCGGCACGAACCGCACGGATGGTAGGTGCTTTCCAGGTTGTCACGGACGAAGGCGTCGAGGTCTTCATCGCTGGTCACCTGCGCGCCCGGGGCGATTTCGCCGTCGCGGAAGCGGTCCATGGCTTTCTGGCCGATGATTTCGCGGGTCAGGCGAATGCAGCGGCGGAAACCTTCGCGGTCCTCTTCGCGCTCCAGGTAGTTGAAACGGATTTCCGGATGCTCGTACGGATCAGCCGAACGCACCCGCACATAACCACGGCTTTTCGGCTTGTTCGGCCCGGTCAACACCATGAAGCCGTGGCCCTTGATCGGCTTGTTACCGTCGTAGCGCATCGCCGCCGGCAGGAAGTGGAACTGGATGTCCGGCCAGCGCAGGCCCTTCTCGGAGCGGATGAAACCACCGGCCTCGAAATGGTTGGTGGCGCCCAGGCCGTCCTTGAACAGCAGCCAGCGCAGACCGATCATCAGTTTGCTCAGCGGGTCCATCTTGCTGTTGAGGGTCACCGGTTCCTTGCAGCCGAACTGGATGTACACCTCGGCGTGATCCTGCAGGTTCTCCCCTACTCCCGGCAGGTCATGACGTACGCCGATCCCGGCCTTGCGCAGGACGTCCGCCGGGCCGATGCCGGAGCGTTGCAGCAGGTGCGGCGAGCCGATCGGCCCGGACGAGATCAGCACTTCGCGGTTGCAATACACTTGGTGAGTCTGGCCACCGTGGTCATACATGACCCCCACCGCACGCTTGCCTTCGAGGATGATCTGGCGCGTCATCGCATGGGTGATCACCGTCAGGTTCGGACGGCCCATGGCCGGGCGCAGATAGGCGTTGGCCGTGGAGCAGCGCACGCCGTTCTTCACGGTCATGTGCATGGCACCGAAACCTTCCTGCATGTAGCCGTTGCAGTCTTCGGTCTTGATGTAGCCCGCCTCTGCGCCGGCTTCGACCCAGGCACCGTACAGCGGGTTTTTCATGTGGTTGCCGTTGGTGGTGTGCAGCGGCCCGGTCTGCCCGCGATAGCTGTCGCCGCCCGACTCGTAGCTCTCGGCACGCTTGAAGTACGGCAGGCAGTTGCGATAGCCCCAGCCTTCGGCACCCAGGGATTCCCACTCGTCAAAGTCCAGCGCGTGGCCACGGATGTACACCAGGCCGTTGATCGACGACGAACCGCCCAGCACCTTGCCCCGTGGGCAGTGGATGCGTCGGCCGTTGAGGTGGGTCTCCGGCTCGGTTTCGTAGCGCCAGTTGTATTTCTTGGTGTTCATCGGGATCGAGAATGCGCTCGGCATCTGGATCACTACGCTCTTGTCACTGCCGCCGAATTCCAGGACCAGCACCGAGGTGGCCGGGTCTTCGCTCAGGCGGTTGGCCAACACACAACCTGCCGAGCCTGCGCCAATGATGATGTAGTCGTATTTTTGCGTGGTCATGACTATCTCCCGACCGTCGATTCAGTGAATACCGGTTGTGGTGGCTGTTTGTGGGTCAACGTGTCGCCGGTGGTGTATTGCGGGGAGGTTTTCTCGATCTGCTGGATCACTACTTCTTCGCGCTTGAGATCGATCGAGCGGCTCAGCCAGTAGTACGCCAGGCCGGATACGATCAGCCCGACCAGCCAGGCGATGTCGATGCTGCCCAGCGCCTTGGCGAGCGGGCCGACATACACCTCGCGCTGTTCAACGCCGTCGAAGATGTAGAAGAACGGGATCATCGAGATAAAACCGATGGCATAGGCGGCGATGCCGCGCAGGCCCCAGCTGCCGTAGATGTTGCCGTGGGGCATGAAGAAGTGCGGGATGGCGTAGCGGCCCTTGCGCACGAAGAAGTAGTCGGTGAGGTTGACCGAGGTCCAGGGCACCAGGAAGTACAGCATCACCACCAGGTAGATCCCCAGCACCGACAGGCCTTTGCCCGAACTCTGGATGCTCAGGGCCACGCCCAGCTGCAGCAGGATCACGAAGCCGATGGCCAGGATGCGCGCCTTGCGGGTGGGTTCGATGTGCTTGATCGAATCGACGCAGGTCAGCGTGGTCAGTTTGGCGCTGTAGATGTTCATCGCGATCACCGGCAGGAACGCCAGGATGGTGACGATCACCACAGCCGTGCCCACCAGCGGCGACACGGTGTTGCCGACTTGCCCCAGGGCCACCAGCACGTCTGTGGAGTGCAGGTGATCGGCCAGCCAGCCACCCACGGAAATCATCCACGCGCCAGACAGCGAAGCCCCGAGGAACACCACGGCGATCAACTTGCCGCTGGAGGTGTTTTTCGGCAGGTAGCGCGAGTAGTCCGACACATAAGGCGCATAGGCGATGTTGTAGCTGGCGGCCGCCGCAAACTGCGCGATGAAACCGGTCCAGTTGAAACCCAGCGGCTCCCGGGCCACTTCGCCCTCCGCTAGCGCCGGCAGCACTGCATCCGGCACCCAGCCCATCACCACCGCCACGGTCACCAGGCCATACAGCGGCAACGACAGGTACAGCGCCCATTTGAAGCTGCGGTGCATCCAGTCATGGCCGAGAATCGCCAGCACCGCCGCCGGTATGGTCACCGCCACCGCGATCACCGCCGGGTTGAACCCGAATAGCGTATGCAGCCCCTGCATCATCAGCACCAGGTTGACGATGTTGAAGCCGGCGAACACGAACAGCGTTGCGAGCAGTACCAAAATCACCCCGCGATAGCCGAACTGCGCGCGGGACTGGATCATCTGCGGCAGGCCAAGGTGCGGGCCCTGGGAGCCGTGAAACGCCATGAACAGTGTGCCGAACATGATGCCCAGCGTACCGGCGAGCGTAGTCCACAGCGCGGTCAGGCCGACGCTTGGGCCAACGAAGCCGATGGTCATGGTGAAGAAGGTGAAATTGCCGAGGAACCAGAACGGGCCCTGACTGGCCAGCTTGTCAGTGCGCTCGTTCTCGGGGATGAAGTCAATCGAATGCCCCTCGACGACGGATTTTTCGTCGGGGCTGGACACGCTCGTGGCGGACTTGGCGTTAGTGTTCATGATGGACTCTTATTGTTGGAAGATCATGACGAGATAACCGCGTTCTTTCGGGTGAACGACTCCCACAGGGATTGAGTCAGTTGCCCGTGCCTACCTGGCGTTGTTGCTGGAACCGAAAACCTGTGGGAGCGAGCTTGCTCGCGATAGCGGAGGGTCAGGCAACACAGATGTTGAATGTGCAACCGTCATTGCGAGCAAGCTCGCTCCCACAGGGATTGAGTCAGCCTTGACTCAAGGCAGCGTGATCCAGACTGCCTTGGTTTCGAGCAGGTAATCGAGCTGCTCGGCGCCCAGGTCCTTGCCGAATCCGGACTGTTTGTAGCCACCGAACGGCATCGACGGATCGAGGGTGCCGTGGGCGTTGACGTAGACCGAGCCTGCTTTCAAGCGTGGAATCAGGCTGTGCACCTTGCCCAGGTCGTTGGAATAGAGCGCCGCCGCCAGGCCGTAGGGCGAGTCATTGGCCAGGGCCAGTGCCTCTTCTTCATCGTCGAACGGTGCGGTGACCAGCACCGGGCCGAAGATCTCTTCCTGGACAATGCGCATGTCGTTGCGGCAGTTGGCGAAGATGGTCGGCTCGACGAAGAAGCCAGGGCCATCGACCGGTTGGCCGCCGTAGACCAGTTCGGCGCCTTCGGCCTTGCCGGTTTCGATGTACTCGGTTACGCGCTGCTTTTGCAGGGCCGAAACCAGCGGGCCGATGAAGCAATCAGGATCCAGGCCCGGGGCCATTTTCAGGGTGCGCGTGTAGGCGATCAGCTCACGCAGGAATTCGTCGTAGACGCTGCTATGAATATAGGCCCGTGTACCGGCGTCGCATACCTGCCCGGAGTTGAAAAACACGCCGTTGGCGACTGCTTGGGCGGCGGCCGGGATGTCGGCGTCGGCGCAGACGATGACCGGTGATTTACCACCGAGTTCGAGGGTCAGGCGCTTCATGTCATCCAGCGCTGCACGGCCGACAGTCTGGCCGACCGGGGTCGAACCGGTGAAGGTCAGTTTGTCGATGCCCGGGTGGGTGGCCATGGCCGCACCGACCACGCTGCCGCGCCCGGTGACGATGTTGATCACGCCATCAGGGATGCCCGCTTCCTGTACCAATTCAGCGAAACGCAGGGCCGACAACGAGGTCAGCTCCGCAGGCTTGACCACCACGGTGCATCCGGTCGCCAGTGCCGCGCCGAGCTTCCAGGCCATGGTTTGCAGCGGGAAGTTCCACGGCACGATGGCGCCGACTACGCCCACCGCTTCCTTGCGGGTATAGGCCAGGTAATTGCCCGGCAGCGAAGGCTCGACGGTACGGCCGTGCAGCTTGGTGGCCCAGCCGGCGAAGTAACGCAGGGTATCGACGGTGCCCTGGATGTCCACGTCCTTGGCGAAGGCAACCGATTTACCCATGTCGATGGATTCGATTTCCGCCAGCTCCGCGGCGTTCTGCTCGATCAGGTCGGCCAGGCGCTGCATCATGCGCTCGCGTTCGGCCGGTTTGGCCTGACGCCAGACGCCGCCGTCGAACTGCGCGCGTGCGGCTTGCACGGCGCGGTCCAGGTCATCGGTGGTGCCCATGGGAATGCGGGTGATCAGGCCTTCGGTCGAAGGTTCGATCACATCGGAAGTCTGGCCGTCGCTGGCTTCGACCCAGGCGCCGCCGATGAACATTTTCTGGACCTTGCTGAGGAAGGTCTGGGTGGCTTCGCTGACGCCGAATTTCTGCAGGTAACTTTTGACGATCGTGTCCATTTTTGTTCTCTCTGCCCGGCAGTCAGAGCCGCCGGGTCACTGGTTTCGATGATCAGGCTGATGCGGCTTCGCTCTCGGCGGCTGCCCGCACCTTGCCACGCTCGTGGAAGATGAAACCGATGCTGTTGAGCAGCAGTTGTGCGGCGAGGATCGAGGTCATGCCGGTCGGGTCGTAGACCGGTGCCACTTCCACCAGGTCCATGCCGACGATGTTGCCTTTGCTGCGCTTGGCCAGGGCCTGGATGATTTCCAGCACTTCGTAGTAGAGGAAGCCGCCGTGGCTCGGGGTGCCGGTACCGGGGGCGATGGACGGGTCGAAACCGTCGATGTCGATGGTGATGTAGTAGTTGATGTTCTGCGGGATCAGCGCCAGCACACCCTCGACGCCAAGGCGACGCACGTCACGCACCGAGAGGATTTTCGAACCAGCTTCATGAGCCGCTTCGTAGTCGTCGCGGTTGGACGACGACACGTTGCGGATGCCCATCTGGGTCATGCCGACAATGTGGTTCATTTCCGAGGCGCGGCGCAGCGGGTTGCCGTGGCCGTAGCGCACACCGTGGCGTTCGTCGACGAAGTCCAGGTGCGCATCGAAGTGGATGATGTGGATCGGGCCGCGGCCTTCAAAGGCCTTGATCACTGGCGCGTGCACCGAGTGATCGCCGCCGAGCACCACCGGCATCACGCCGGCATCGAGGATCTTGCGCACGGCGTATTCGGTGTTCTTGTTGCTGGTGGCCATGTCGGTGTGGACGATGTCGGCATCACCGACGTCGACCATGCGCACGTCCGAAGCAGTGAGGTACATCACGTCATCTTCGTGGTCGTAGGCGCCGGCGTGACCGAAGGAAAACAGCGTCGATGCTTCGCGAATCCCGCGTGGTCCGAAGCGTGCGCCGGAGCGCCACTGGGTACCCATGTCGTTGGGCACGCCGAGCACCGCGACGTCGGCATCCAGTGCATCCCAATCGGTGCACACCGGGGATTTGCCAAAGGTGCAATGACCTACGAATGGCAGGTTCAGGCGACCGGATTCATAACCGTTGTTCGACATTTCTAGCCTCTCCACTTCTTGTTATCGGCTTGACGGACTGCAAGGCGACCGCCGTTGGAAAGACTATGGGCGCAGGTTTTCGTGGAAAAAATGCTAAACATCAGATACTCATATCGGCATTCCCGATGCATCCACAGGCCGGAGGTCCAAGATGATCCAGCTGCACGATGTCGACCTGAAACTGCTCAGGGTGTTTGCCACGATTGTGCGCTGCGGGGGTTTCTCGGCCGCGCAGGCGGCGCTCAATGCCGGGCAGTCGACCATCAGCGAACAGATGACCCACCTGGAAACCCGCCTCGGGGTCAAACTCTGCCAGCGCGGGCGCAGTGGCTTCCGCCTGACCGAACAAGGGGTGGCGATTCATGAAGCCACCCAGCGCCTGCTGTCGGCGGTGGAAAACTTCTGCATGGACGCCGACGTGCTCAAGCAGCACATCAGCGGCAAGCTCAACCTGGGGATCATCGACACCACGATTACCGACCCCGACTCGCCGATCCCGCGCACCACCCAGCGTTTCGTCTCCCGCGGGCATGACGTGCACCTGAACGTTTACGTCGGCACCCCGGCGGAACTCGAGGAACGGGTGCTCGACGGTCGCCTTCATCTCGCCATCGGGCACTTCCCGATCCATGTGCCGGGGTTGCTGCAATCGCCGCTGTACCAGGAAGCCCTGGGCTTGTATTGCGGGCGGCGTCACCCCTTGTACGGCAGCCACGCCGAAGGTGAGGAACTGCTCGAAGAAGTCGCTGCCGGGCGGATCGTCGTGCGCGGCTACATGCAGCAATACGACCTCGAACACCTGGGCGTGAGCAAGGCGGCAGCCACCGTGGACAACATCGAAGCCACGGCGATCCTGATCATTTCCGGTGCCTACCTGGGCTTTCTGCCTGAGCACTTCGCCGCCCAGTGGGTCAAGAACGGTGAGATGCACCAGTTGGCCCCCGGGAGTCTGCGTTTGAAATCGCCGTTCGACGTGATCACCCGACGCGGCACGGCACCGCCACCGATCCTCCAGGCGTTCCTTGAAGACCTGGCCGCCAGCGCCCGTAAAACCGGACAGCCGTGATGTGACACTCGCCAAATTCAAATTTTGCCGGGCATACTGATTCGGTTCGCCAACCTTGCAGGCCCGTCATGCG
Organism: Pseudomonas sp. P4_C4; assembly: GCF_056402055.1. Classification (NCBI taxonomy): domain Bacteria; kingdom Pseudomonadati; phylum Pseudomonadota; class Gammaproteobacteria; order Pseudomonadales; family Pseudomonadaceae; genus Pseudomonas; species Pseudomonas sp. P4_C4. Next base: position 60,429 of record NZ_JBFUID010000027.1, read on the forward strand.
CATCCACGTCACCTTCATCGACCGCGTCGGCATCACCCAGGAAGTGCTGGCCCTGCTCGGTGGTCGCAGTTTCAACCTGGACGCCGTGGAGATGGTGCCGCCGAACGTCTACATCGATGCGCCGACCCTGGGCGCCGAGGTGCTCGAAGAATTGCGCGAAGCCCTTTTTGATGTGCGCGGCGTGCAGGCAGTGACCATGGTCGACATCCTTCCCGGCCAGCGTCGGCGCCTGCAACTGGACGCGTTGCTGGCAGCCAGTTCCGACCCCGTGCTGGCGGTGGATGACCGAGGTCACGTGTTGCTGGCCAACCCGGCGCTGATCGCTCTGTGCGGACGCGAACCGGCCGGTGAATCGCTGACCGCGCTGTTCGACGATGCCGATTTGCAGCGCACCTTGATCGCTCAGCATTTCCGCCTGCCGATGCACGAAGTCAGCCTCGGTGGCCAGACGCTGCTCCTCGACGCGATGCCGATCACCGACGCCGGCGCCCTGCTCACCCTGTATCAACCGAACCGCATTGGTGAACGCCTGTCGGCGCTGCACCATGACCATGCCGAAGGCTTCGATGCGCTGCTTGGCGAATCGCCGCCGATCCGTGCGCTCAAGGCCCGCGCGCAACGGGTGGCGGCCCTCGATGCGCCGTTGCTGATCCAGGGTGAAACCGGCACCGGCAAGGAGTTGGTGGCCCGCGCCTGCCATGCCATCAGCCCACGGCACGATGCGCCGTTTCTGGCCCTCAACTGTGCGGCGCTGCCGGAGAGCCTGGCCGAGAGCGAGTTGTTCGGCTACGCCCCCGGCGCCTTCACCGGCGCGCAACGGGGCGGCAAGCTCGGCCTGCTGGAACTGGCCGATCAGGGCACGGTGTTCCTCGATGAAGTAGGGGAAATGTCGCCGTACCTGCAAGCCAAATTGCTGCGCTTTTTGAGCGATGGCTGCTTCCGCCGGGTCGGTGGCGACAAGGAAGTCCGGGTCAATGTGCGGGTGCTCAGCGCCACCCACCGTGACCTGGAAAAAATGGTCGCCGAAGGGCGTTTTCGCGAAGACCTGTTCTACCGCCTCAACGTGCTCAACCTGCAAGTGCCGCCGCTGCGCGAGCGCGGTCACGACATCCTGCTGATGGCCAATCACTTCATGCAACAGGCCTGCGCGCAGATCCAGCGACCGCCGTGTCGTTTGGCACCGAGCACCTTCAGCGCCCTGCTCGGCAACCGCTGGCCGGGCAACGTGCGGCAATTGCAGAACGTGATCTTTCGCGCGGCGGCGATTTGCGAAAATCCGCTGGTGGACATCGATGACCTCGACATTGCGCGCACGGCGGTAGAGCGGCAAAACGACGGCGAAGTCGGCAGCCTGGAAGAGGCGGTTGGCGATTTCGAAAAGAACCTGCTGGAACAGCTTTATCGCAGCTATCCGTCCAGCCGGTTGTTGGCGGCGCGGTTGCAGACGTCCCATAGCGCCATTGCGATTCGCTTGCGCAAGTACGGGATTCCCGCCAAACCCTGAGTGATCTGTCGGAATACATTGTCACCGACAACACATTCCCCTGTGGGAGCGAGCTTGCTCCGGGCGGCGTTCCGACGATGAGGCCGTGTCAGTCGATATCAATTTTGCCTGTCGCACCGCAATCGCGAGCAAGCTCGCTCCCACAGGGGATCAGTGTTGTTGCTGAATTCTCCGTCTTCAAATCGATACAGCGTAGCGAAATCAAGACAAAACCTTTCCCACACGCAATTACGGCATCTGCACCCACAGCCCTGCTTGCCTGTATTGATTTCAATACGAATGGAATCTCTCGCACTGAATAGAATTACTTCAAGCCATTGATTTAAAACAAATAAAAAACATTGGCACCGCCCTTGCTATCACTCCTCCAACCCCGCTCGTCGCCCCGCCACGAGCCTTAAAACAATAAGGAGTTGATATGAGCCAATTGCGTTTTACCGTCGATCACGAATGGTTGCGCCTTGAGAGCAATGGCCTGGTCACCGTCGGCATCACGGCGTTTGCCCAGCAGGCGCTGGGGGATGTGGTGTTCGTTCAGGTGCCTGAACTGGGCGCCTTCGATGCAGGTGCTGAAGTGTCGGTGCTGGAATCAGTGAAAGCCGCCAGCAGTATCGGCATGCCGCTGGACGGTGAAGTGGTCGAGATTAACGCGACGCTGGAGAGCACCCCTGAACTGGTCAACGAAGACCCATTGGGCGAAGGCTGGTTCTTTCGCTTCAAACCGGTCGATGCCCTGGCGTTGAGCGATTTACTCGATCAAGACGCCTATGAACGCCTGACCGCAGAACACGCCGACGCTTGAAGCCCCCCCGAATCCGCAAAAGGACCACACCATGTTCAGCAAGCACGACCAGATCAAAGGCTACGACGACGAACTGCTGGCGGCGATGAACGCCGAGGATGCGCGGCAGGAACACCATATCGAACTGATCGCCTCGGAAAACTACACCAGCCAACGGGTGATGCAAGCCCAGGGCAGCGGCCTGACCAACAAGTACGCCGAAGGGTATCCGGGCAAGCGTTACTACGGCGGCTGCGAGCACGTCGATGTGGTCGAGCAACTGGCCATCGACCGCGCCAAACAACTGTTCGGCGCCGATTATGCCAACGTCCAGCCGCACTCCGGCAGCCAGGCCAACGCCGCGGTTTACCTGGCCCTGCTGCAAGCCGGCGACACCGTGCTGGGCATGAGCCTGGCCCACGGCGGTCACCTGACCCACGGTGCCAAGGTGAGTTTTTCCGGCAAGCTGTACAACGCCGTGCAGTACGGCATCGACACCAGCACCGGCCTGATCGACTACGACGAAGTCGAGCGCCTGGCGGTCGAGCACCAGCCGAAGATGATCATCGCCGGGTTCTCGGCCTATTCGAAGACTCTGGACTTCCCGCGTTTCCGCCAGATCGCCGACAAGGTCGGCGCCTGGTTCTTCGTCGACATGGCCCACGTCGCCGGTCTGGTGGCCACGGGTCTGTACCCGAACCCGCTGCCCTTCGCCGATGTGGTCACCACCACCACGCACAAGACCCTGCGCGGCCCGCGTGGCGGTCTGATTCTGGCCAAGGCCAATCCCGAATTGGAGAAAAAGCTCAACGCCGCGGTATTCCCCGGTGGTCAGGGCGGCCCGCTGATGCACGTGATCGCCGCCAAGGCCGTGTGCTTCAAGGAAGCGCTGGAACCAGCATTCAAGACCTATCAGGCGCAAGTGATCCGCAATGCACAGGCCATGGCGCAGGTGTTTATCGAGCGCGGTTATGACGTGGTGTCCGGTGGTACCGACAACCATCTGTTCCTGGTCAGCCTGATCCGCCAGGGCCTCACCGGCAAAGACGCCGACGCCGCCCTCGGTCGCGCCGGCATCACCGTGAACAAGAACGCCGTGCCCAACGATCCGCAATCACCGTTCGTGACCTCCGGTTTGCGCATCGGCACGCCGGCGATTACCAGCCGTGGCTTCAAGGAAGCGCAGAGCATCGCGTTGGCTGGGTGGATCTGCGACATCCTCGATCACCTCGGCGATGCCGATATCGAGGCCAATGTTGCACGGCAGGCGGCGGCTTTGTGTGCGGACTTCCCGGTTTACCGCGACTGATCACACAACACAAAAACCCTTGTGGAAAAAAACTCTGTGGGAGCGAGCTTGCTCCGGGCGGCGTTCCGACGATGGCGGACTTTCATTCAACATCAATGCTGAATGTAATGGCCTCATCGCGAGCAAGCTCGCTCCCACAGGGTCTCCCACAGGTTCAGTACCCTGCTGCACAAGGAAAGCATCATGAATGCCATTGTCGAATCGACCGGCAAGAGCCCGGCCAAAGTAGAAATCGGCACCAAATTGCGCGGCGCGGAAAAGGTCGCGCGGATTCCGGTGAAGATCATTCCCACGGATGAATTCCCGCGCAAACCCGACTGGATTCGCGTGCGCATGCCGATCTCTCCCGAGGTCGACCGGATCAAGCAATTACTGCGTAAGCACAAGCTGCACAGCGTCTGCGAAGAAGCCTCGTGCCCCAACCTCGGCGAGTGTTTTTCCGGTGGCACGGCGACCTTCATGATCATGGGCGACATCTGCACCCGCCGCTGCCCGTTCTGCGATGTCGGCCATGGCCGGCCCAAGCCGCTGGACGTCAACGAACCGATGAACCTGGCCGTGGCCATCGCCGAGCTGCGCCTGAAGTACGTGGTGATCACCTCGGTGGACCGCGACGATTTGCGTGACGGCGGCGCCCAGCACTTTGTCGATTGCCTGCGGGAAATCCGCAAGCTGTCGCCCGGCATTCAACTGGAAACCCTGGTGCCGGACTATCGCGGACGCATGGACGTGGCCCTGGCGATCACCGCCAATGAGCCGCCGGATGTGTTCAACCACAACCTGGAAACCGTACCACGCCTGTACAAGGCCGCCCGGCCGGGTTCGGACTTCGAGTGGTCGCTGGACCTGCTGCAAAAATTCAAGCAAGCGGTGCCCCATGTGCCGACCAAATCCGGCCTGATGCTGGGCCTTGGCGAAACCGACGAGGAAGTCATCGAGGTCATGCAGCGCATGCGCGAGCACGACATCGACATGCTGACCCTCGGCCAATACCTGCAACCCTCGCGCAGTCACTTGCCGGTGCAGCGCTTCGTGCATCCCGACACCTTTGCCTGGTTCGCCGAGGAAGGCACGCGCATGGGCTTCAAGAACGTAGCGTCCGGGCCGCTGGTGCGTTCGTCCTATCACGCCGATCAACAACTTCATGGAGGTACGGACGGTTTCAAGCCATGATGGAATGACTGGTCATGCATGGAGCCGTTCCCGATGTCGCGTTCACCCTGTCTGTTGCTGCTGTGCCTGAGCCTTGCCACGCCGTGCATGGCCGACGAGTCGAAACCCGGGCACATGGTGTATGTGCGCAGCGTCGCCCCGGGCATCGAGCAGGACATCCGCTACGCCAGCGCGCACAACTTCACCGGGCACCCGCTCGACGGTTACCAGGCGGCGGAGTGCCTGCTGTCGGAGGACGCTGCAAAGGCATTGGCCCGAGTGCAAAGCTCGCTGAAAGCCGAAGGCTACGGCTTGAAGGTATTCGACTGCTATCGACCCAAGCGCGCGGTGGCGGACATGGGCCGCTTCGCCACCGAACCCGGTGACCCGCTGAAGACCGAGTTCTATCCACGGGTCGACAAGCAGGACTTCTGGCGCCTGGGTTATGTGGCCCGGGTGTCCAACCACTCCCGAGGCAACACCGTCGACCTGACGCTGACCGGCCCCGACGCCCTGCTCGCCGACACCTGGACGCCTTCGGTCACGCCAGTGGATTGCACCGCCCCTTACGGCCAGCGCTGGCACGACGGCGCGCTCGACATGGGCACCGGTTTCGATTGCTTCGATGAGCGGGCCCACACCGACTCGGCGCTGATCAACGCCACGGCCAAAGCCAATCGCCAGCGCCTGACCAGTGCCATGGCCAAGGAAGGCTTCGTGGGTTATTCGGCCGAGTGGTGGCACTTCACGTACAGCGGGAATCCGCAGAAGCCGGACGTCATGGACTTCCCCATCACGCCGCTTGCACCATGAACATTCTGCTCAAGACCCTGTTGGTGACGTTTTTTCCGCTGGCCGCAATGGCCCAGGGACTCGACGGCAGCGACCAACTGATCGTGGTCACCAGCAAAAACTGGGATGACGTTCAGGCCACTGCCCAGCGCTATGAACGGCGCGGCAAGACCTTTGAAAAGTTCGAAGCGCCGTTTGCAGTGGTGCTCGGCAAAAACGGCATGGGCTGGGGCAAAGGCCAACTCGACACCGGGCAACCTGAAGGCCCGGTCAAACAGGAAGGCGACGGCAAGGCACCGGCTGGAATGTTCAAGCTGGGTACGGCATTTGGCTACGAACCTTCCGCCGACACCCGCCTGCCCTATCTGTCGCTGACACCGACCATCGAATGCGTGGATGACAGCCAATCGGCTCGCTACAACCAACTGGTCGATGGCTCGGTGGTTGCCAAGGACTGGAGCAGTTCCGAACGCATGCGCCGCAGCGATGACTTGTACCACCAGGGCATTTTCATCCAGCACAACACCCCGGCCACTCCCACCGCCGGCTCGTGCATTTTCTTCCACATCTGGCGCGGCCCCACGGCGCCGACCCGTGGCTGTACGGCCATGGACCCGGCGAACATCGCACGGTTGTTCGATTGGCTCAACCCAAGTAAATCCCCGGTGCTGGTGCAACTGCCTGAAGCGCAGTACGAACGGTTGCGTGAGCGCTGGAAACTACCAAAGCGCTAGTCAACGCTGGCCCCCTCGCCACAAAAGCTGGTATTAACCCCGCTCAACCACCACCGCACTCATTGACGGCTTGGCCAGCGCGTAATAGATCACACCCGGCACCAGCAGCCCGACGATCCAGGAAATGTCCACGCCGCCCAGTTGCGCAACCATCGGCCCGGAGTAGAAATGGGTATCGACAAAGGGCAACTGGATCAACACGCCGATCACGTACACGCTGATCCCCAAGACGTTCCAGCGACCGTAGCGCCCTGCCGGGTCGGACAGCGCCGGGATGTCGTAACGCTCCTTGTTGATGAAGTAGTAATCCACCAGGTTGATCGCGCTCCACGGGGTGAAGAACGTCAGCAAAAACAGGATGAAGTACTTGAACGAGCTGAGGAACGAGTACTGCCCCAGCAATGCCAGCGTGGTGGATGCCGCGACAATCAGCAGCACGAACAACATGCGCTGGCGGGCGGTGATCTCCAGGCGACGACGAAAGCCACTGATGATGGTGGCGATGCACATGAAACTGCCGTAGGCGTTGAGGGTGGACACCGTGACCTTGCCGAAGACAATGCTCAGGTACAGCAAGGACGCGATCACCCCGGTGCTGCCCAGGCCGACAATGGTCGCCACTTCGTGCCCACGGAAATTCGCCCCGGCCAGTGCGGCGGCGAACACCCCCAGCACCATCGAAGTCTGCGCTCCCAGCACCGTGCCGAGGCCGACAGCGGCGAAGGTTTTCCACGACGAAGTCTTGCTCGGCAGGTAGCGCGAGTAGTCCGCCACGTAAGGGCCGAAGGCGATCTGCCAGGACGCCGAGAGCGACACCGCCAGCAGGAAGGTGCTCCAGCCGAAATGACGATTGTCAAGCAGCAGGCCGATGTCGTTGAGGGTCATCAACCGGGTGAACAGGTAGGCGAAGGCGATGATGCCCAGCACGCTGGCCACCCGCCCGACCAGGTGAATCACCCGATACCCGAAGATCGTCAGGAACGCGATACACGCGGCGAAAATCAGGATGCCGGCGCTGTCGCTGACACTGATCAACTGCGCAATCGCCTGCCCCGACAACACTGCGCCGGTGGCGCTGAAACCCAGGTACATCAGGCACACCAGGACAATCGGGATCGCCGCGCCATACACGCCGAACTGCACTCGGCTGGAGATCATCTGCGGCAGCCCGAGCTTCGGCCCTTGTGCCGCGTGCAGCGCCACCACGGCACCGCCGAGCACTTGCCCGATCAGCAAGCCGATCAGCGACCAGAACACATCGCCACCCAGTACCACCGCCAGGGCACCGGTGACGATAGCGGTGATCTGCAGGTTGGCGCCGAGCCACAGGGTGAACTGGCTGTAGAGGCTGCCGTGACGCTCAGCCTCGGGAATGAAATCAATCGAGCGGGTCTCGATCAGGGGACTGCGTTGCGCACTCATGACGATGTTTCCTTTGAGGAACTGTTTTTGTTGTCGGGGATGAACTTAGAAGGTCTTGGTGGCACTGGCAACGACCGTGGCCGAGCACAGGTCGTCATAGCCGTACCAACTGGCGCACTCGCTTTTCGACAAGTCCGTGTCGATATAGCTCAGGCCCCAGGTGACGCCGACGAAGTCGCGGGTCAGCTTGGCTTCCCACTCGTAGTAAGACTCACGGCTATCGCCACTGGCGGACCAGAACGCGGGGTCATTCACATCGTTGCGCCCAAAGCGCAAGTCCAGGCCGACTTCGGCCGGCAAATCGATTTTGTAGCCCAGGTAGGTGTAAAGGGTGTCCTGGTCCTCGCCGAAGAAATTCGGCGTGTCCTTGGAGTAATAGGCACCCAGCTTCACGCCGTACAGGTCGAGGACGGCGTAGACCTCGCTGAGGTTGAATTCAGAATTCTTCGGGTAGTCGTACTTGATGTAGCCCAGATCCAGGCTGATCGCGTCGGTCGCCTGCCAGTAGTAACCCGCGTAGTACTCAAGCTCCTGCCGGGTATCGAAGCCGCCACCGAAATCAACATTGGAGGTCCAGGCGCCGATGTACAGGCCGCTGCTGTGCAGCAGCGTTGCGCCGCCCTGCACCGCCGGATCGCCCAGGGTTTGCGAGATGCCGCGGGTACGGTAGTCGCTGACGACGCCCAGGGTCATGTCCAGGCTGAAATCATCGTTGAGGGCCAGGGCCTGGCTGGTCAGGGGGGCCAGTGCCAGCGCGGCGAGGGTCAATGCTGAAAATGCGTTCATACAGTTCTCTTGTTGTTATGGCGTACGGGGAATTTCAGGCATGGCGATGCCAGGCCCCTCGCGCTACGAGGGGCTGGCAGTTTTTTGCGTGTGCTGGGTGTACGCAGGTCAGGACGCGGGGGCGTAGACCTGCTTGCCGGCGAAGAAAGTGTTCAGGACTTTGGTTTCGAACAGGTCGTCATCGCTGACCTTGAACACATCACGGTCGAGGATGATCAGGTCAGCCTGTTTGCCCGGTGCCAGCGAACCGATCTGTTTGTCCAGGCGCAGGGTTTTCGCGGCGTTGAGGGTGTAGGCGTAGAACATGGTCTGGCGGTCGATGCTTTCCTTGGCATTGAGTACGCCCAACGGACCTTTGCGCGTGCTGGCCTGGGCAATGGCGTTGAACGGGTTGGCGCTCGACACCGGCCAGTCGCTGCCACCGGCAATCGTCGCGCCGGCGTTATGCAGGGACCGCGCGGGATACTGGTAACCGTAGGCAAAGGCGCTGATGTAGGGCTTGACCAGTTCGACGGTGTAGGACTCGCCGGTGGCCCACAGCAGTTGCATCGAAGCGATCACGCCCAGTTGCTTGAAGCGTGGAAACTCCTTGGGATTGACCAGTTGCAAGTGCGCGATGCTGTGCGGCACCGGCGTCGGGCTGAGCTTGCGCGCATACGCCACGCCATTGAGCGCTTCACGCACCGCGCGATCGCCGACGGCATGCATGTGCACGATCCAGCCGCGCTTTTCCGCCGCCACCACCAGTTCGCCGAAGTGCGCCGGGTCGGTCAGCAACTGACCATTTTTATGGCTGTTCTTGAATGGCACGATGACCGCTGCGGTTTGCCCCGGGAATTCGAGAATGCCGTCGACAAACACCTTGATGCCGGGGAACGTCAGGTTAGGCACGCCCTCGAACTGCTTCATCACCGTGGCGATCACTTCCAGGTCGGCGGGCTTGCTCTTCGGATTGGTGACCATCAACGCGGCGACGTGGGCGCTGAGTTCGCCGTTCTGCGCCAACTCCTTGTACAGCGGCAGCACGCCGACGCTTTCGGCGGTGGCATGGAAATCGAACAGCGAATCTTCGCTGCCGCCGTTCGCCGCCGCGTCCATCCAGGCGGTGACGCCGAATTGATTGTTGATCTTCACCGCCTCGCGAGCGGCCTTGAGCATGGCCTCCGGGGTAGGCGCCGGAATACCGTTGCGCACCACGTCCCAGCGGGATTCGGCAAAGTAGCCGTTCGGCGTGAAGTCCGCCTCATGGCCGATGTAGCCGCGCTCTTTTTCCGGCAGGCTTTTCACCAATGCCGCGTCGATGTTCAGGCGCTTGAGCATTGCGTTGTTGGCCCAACCGGTGTGACCGTCGATGCCGCTGAACACAATCGGTTGTTCTGCCCAGCGTCCCTGGTTGAACACCTTGCCCAGTTCACGGCTTTTCTCCCAGTAGGCCGAACTGACCCCCGCCACGCTGATCACATCACCGGAGCGGGCACGCCCGGTCTTGTCTTCTTCGATCAACCATTGCTCCAGTTCCGGCAAGGGTTTGACCTCGTCCAGCAGGTTGGCCTTCATGCTGTCGAAGGCGCCCGAGACCGGGTGGCTGTGGGTGTCGATCATGCCCGGCATCAACACTTTGCCCGCCAGGTCGATGCGCTGGGTCTTGGCATCGGCCAGGGCATTGATTTCGGCATCGCTGCCCACTTTCAGAATCTTGCCGTCTTGCACCGCAACAGCCTGCACCAGCGCCTGGCCGGGTTCGGCGGTAAAGACCTTGCCGTTGAACAACACCAGGTCAGCGGCGGCCATGGCCTGCACCGACGACAAGGCCAGCGCGGCGGCCAACAGGTTTGGAATCAATCGCATCGGAACGCTCTCTAGTTTTTATGGGGCGGATCGGGAAGTAACCGCTTGGGAAACCACGTGTGGCGCAAGCCCGAGGAACGGCGCCTTGGCCCACACGACCTTGCCGCCGACCAGCGTCAGCAGCACGTCGTTGCGCCCCAGTTCCTCCTCGGGCACCTGCATGAAGTTCTTGTCGAGCACGATCAGGTCAGCGAACTTGCCGACTTCGACCGAGCCCAGCACCGCCTCCAGCTTGAGCTGTTCGGCGGAACTGAGGGTGATGCTGCGCAGCACTTCGGCTCGCGACAGCGCCGGATCGGCATTGAGTCGCCCGGCATACTTGGGGCCATAGCTATGCGGATTGGTGGGGTCGCCGGAACGGGTGACACCGACTTTCAACGCCAGGAATTCATCCAGCGGATCGACCGGCCAATCGCTGCCAAACGCCACTCGACCGCCCGCATGGGCGATGCTGCCCGAGGGTTCCATGCGCGCAAATCGCGCGGCGCCAAGGTGATCACTGGTGCCGTCGACCGTGGACGGTGCCTGCTGGGCCCACTGGAACGACATGGTGGCCGTGACGTCCAGTGCCTTGAAGCGCGAATAGTCGGCAGGATCGACAGACTCGGCGTGCGCGATGGCCGGACGGAAATCAGTACCGGGCAGTTCCTTGCGCACGTAGGCGACGCTGTCCAGTGCATCGCGCACCGCGCGCTCGCCGGTAGCGTGCAGGTGCGGATCGAGACCGGCCTTGACCGCTTGCAGCAACAACGGATTAAGCACTTGCGGCGGGAAGTACAGTTCGCCCAGATTCTTGCCCGGCGTCCACTTCGGCGCCTTGTCGGTGCCGCTGTTGTGCAGGTACGGGGTCAACATGGCGCCGGTGTCCGCCGGGGCATTGATGATGCCGTCCATGAACAGTTTGACGTGGCGCATGTTCACGCCCGGCGCGACATGCACTTCACCCTGGTCGTAGGTGCTGGCCAGGGCCTTGGCCTCGGCGATGGTTTTCACCGGGTCGGCGGCAGCGGCGGCCGGGTCCAGCTTGATCGCCAGCAAGGCCCGGGCTGTCAGCTCGCCGGACTTTTGCAGGCTGGTGAAGGCTTTGCCGTTTTCCGGGCCGGACAGCGCATCGAAGAAACTGGTGATGCCTTGCTGGCGCATGGCGTCGAGGGCTGCTCGAACCTGATTGAGTTTTTCCGCGTCGGTAGCAGGCGGGACCACGGCGGCCAACGATTCGGCGGCGCCGTCTTCACTGATGCCGTTCGGGTTGCCGGCGCTGTCGCGTCGGTATTTGCCGTCTTCGGGGTCGGCGGTGTTCTTGTTGATGCCGGCCAGTTCCAGGCCGCGAGAGTTGGTCAGCACGGTGTGGAAGTCGGTGGAGCGCACCTGGATCGGACGCTGGGTCTTGAGCACGTCCAGGGTCGATTTGTCGGCGTCGCCATCGAGCCCGGTCATCCCCATGCGATCCCAGCTGCCCACTTCCAGCCACACGTCCGGGCCCTTGTCCTTGTCGGCATCGAGGCACGCCTGGATGCTCGCCTGAAACTGCGCGCGGGTCATGGTCTGGTATTTCAGGTCGCACAAGGTCATGGCGCGACCGCCATCCCCCGGGTGCATGTGCRCATCGACGAAGCCCGGCATCAGCATGCGCCCGGCCAGGTCGATCAGTTGTGTTTGCTTGCCGATGTAGCCGTCGACCCCGGCATCGCTGCCGACATAGACGATCTTGCCGCCGGAAATGGCGATGGCCTGCTGCACGGAATTCTGGCCATCGACGGTGTAGACGTAGCCATTGCGCATGACCGTGTCAGCGGGTGTCGCCGCCAACGCCATGCCGGAAAACGCCGTTGTCGACGCAATGGCGATGAACAACCTGGAAAGTCTCAAATGCCTCACCCCTGTTCTTATTGTTTTGAAGCGGCCCGAAGCGACTGCGTCAGCCCCTGATAGACAGGGCCTACCCTATAGGGCGCAGCGTTCGAATGGACCTCTGCAAATGAGGAGGGGTAAGGCAAATAATTGAAACGGCTGGGATTAATCCCGGCGCACGGACTCCGCCAGCGCGCCTGGCGAACGCAGGACGGAGCCCAGTTCCACCTTGCTTTTCACACCGAGCTGCAAGTAGCAATTACGCAAATAGGTGCGCACGGTCGCGGGGCTCAGGGCGAGCATTTTGGCGATCTCCTTGTAGGAGTGGCCGGCGGCGAACAGCATCGCTGCAGTGCGTTCCCGTGGTGCCAGGCCATCTCCGCCTGATGGCGCATCGAGGGAAAGGATGACGTGTTCGGCGTTGGGGGTGAGGGTCAGGGCGCAGCGGCCCAGGCGGATCACGCAGGGGGCTTTGGACAATTGCGCGATCACATCAGGTGGCAGCGTGGAGCCGCTCCAGCCGGGCAGTTCGCGTTGAATGGCGGCGCACAGTCTGGCGCCCACATAGAGCAGACTGCCGTCCATGCGCGCGACGCCAAAATCACTTGCGCCGTTTTCGCTGTCGAAGCGAATCATGTCTTGAACCTGGAACCGCCACAGCTGGAACAGGTGATCGCAGAATGCCGAAAACAGCTCGGCTTCGTTCTCCTCGAATGCCTGTTCATCCTGGCCACGGTAGAGGCAGACGAAAAACATCAAGCCGCTTTCGGGCAGCTCATAGGTGATGCACATCAGGTGGTAGAGGTCATGGCGCCGGGCGAACTCATTGACCGCTTCGCAAGGGTCGTTGAAGCCGCTGTCGCGCAATACCTCGCCAGGCTGATTCAACGTGTCGTAGGAGAATTTGTCATTGGCTGCGACCGGATGCCACTCGGCGGCAAAGGATTCGGGGAGATTGATGCTGCCGTGCATCCAGCTCTGGGGGGGAACATCAGGACCTGGCGTCGACATCTCGCCCCACCAGGCAGACGCGAAGGGCACCAGGGGACCGAATGCCTGCAGGCCATCGGCGATGAATCGCGACGCCCCGCTGTCCCGCGCCAGCCGGCCCAGGTGCAATACGCAATGATTGAACGCCTTCAGCGTGGCCAGCGACCTGTTGTCGTCGACCTTGTTTCCCTCCTCCATCGTTGCGATCCCGTTCACTGCATGGTCTGGTGTTTCGACGATGCCATAGCGTCGGGAATGGCGTCCAGCTTGCCGTGACGTCAATAGTTACAAACAGCCCGCTCCCACGGGGTAAATGGGTGTATGCAAAATCGGCCAGCGACTGAAATTACTGTGGGAGCGAGCTTGCTCGCGATAGCGGTGGGTCAGCCGACACCGATGCTGGCTGTAATGACGCCATCGCGAGCAAGCTCGCTCCCACAGGGTTGGTAGGTGTGCGCAACATCTGCGAGCAACCGAAATTACTGTTGGAGCGAGCTTGCTCGCGATGGCGGTGGGTCAGCCAATATCAATGTTGAATGTGCTGGCCTCATCGCGAGCAAGCTCGCTCCCACAGGTAAATGTGGTGGTTTCAGAAATGGATGTCCTTGGCCGGTATCACATCGATCCGCGCCACGGAACCGGTCAGGTGCGCCAGGTCCTTGTTGTGCTCGGCGATGATGTCTTCGGCGGTCAGGTTGCCGTTGTCGATGGTGGAATGCGCATCGCCCGCCAGCACCACGTCGTAGCCCAGTTTCAGGGCCTGACGCACGGTGGCGTTGACGCAGTAATCGGTCTGCAGGCCGCAGATGACCAGGCGCTCGAAGTCCTCCTTCGGCAACAGTTTTTGCAGGTTGGTCTGGTAGAACGAATCCCCGGTGGTCTTGCGCACGCGGTGGTCCTTGGGCGAGGTTTCCAGCCCTTCGGCCAGTTGCCAGCCGGCAGCGCCATGTGCCAGCGGACTGCCCGCTTCTTCGTGCTGGATCAGCACCACGGGCACTCCCGCCTTGCGCGCCCGGGCAGACAGGTCATTGATGGTGTTGATGACCCGTCCAATCTCGAAGCACTCGTACTCACCGGAACACAAAGCCTGTTGGACGTCGATGATTAACAACGCAGTGGTCATGATTTCCTTCCTTGTGATGTCGATGGATCAGGGGACGAACATAAGCCCGTCCCCCTCCGGACACAAGCCTCAATAACCCAGCGACAACCCGGTGTTACGCCGTGGGTCGTTCGCCCCGTAGAAACGGTTCTTGCCTACCGGCTTGCCACCCAGGGATGGCGCGCCGACCAGGATCGCCGCCAGGTGGTTGGCATCCTGGGGACCGGCGAACTTGTGGCCCCAGCTTTCGAGGATTTTCACCGTGTCCGGGCTGGTGGTGAAGGCTTCCAGGTTGGTTTCCTCCGGCAGCCACTGCTGGTGGAACCGCGGTGCATCCACCGCTTCCTGGATGTTCATGCCGTAGTCGATCACGTTGAGCATGGTCAGCAAGGTCGCGGTGATGATCCGGCTGCCACCCGGCGTACCGACCACCATCACCACTTTGCCGTCCTTGGTGACGATGGTCGGGCTCATGGACGACAACGGCGCCTTGCCGGGGGCGATGGCATTGGCCTCGCCCTGCACCAGGCCGTACATGTTCGGCACGCCGATTTTCGAGGTGAAGTCGTCCATTTCATCGTTGAGGATGACCCCGGTCTTGCTCGCCATCACGCCGGCACCGAACCAGTCGTTGAGGGTGTAGGTCACCGACACCGCGTTGCCCCACTTGTCGACGATGGAGTAATGGGTGGTGTTGTTGCCTTCATGGGGCGCTACGCCGGGCTTGAGTTCGCTGGAAACCGCGGCTTTTTGTGGTTTGATCGCTTCGCGCAGCTTGGTCGCGTAGTTTTTATCCAGCAGATGGGCAATCGGGTTCTTCACGAAATCCGGGTCACCCAGGTAGCTGTTACGGTCCACATAGGCGTGGCGCATCGCTTCGATCTGATAGTGCATGCCCTGGGCCGAGTGGTAGCCCAGATCCTTCATCGGATAACCTTCGAGGATGTTCATGATCTCGCAGATCACTACGCCGCCGGAGCTCGGTGGCGGTGCCGAGACCACGTGGTAGCCACGGTAGTCGCACTCGATGGGCGCCAGTTCGCGGGTCTTGTATTTGTCGAGGTCGGCCTGGGTGATGATGCCCTTGTTGGCCTGGCTGGAGGTGACGATGGCGTCGGCCACCCAACCCTTATAGAAACCGTCGGCGCCTTTCTCGGAGATCTCCCGCAGGGTCTTGCTCAGGTCCTTTTGCACCAGTTTCTGGCCGACCTGCATCGGCTCGCCTTTGCTCAAGAAGATCGAGCCGGAATCCTTCATGTCCTTCTTGAACATGTCGGTGGCGTAGTCCAGCAGATCGACGTCGCCCTGCTCCAGTTCAAAACCGTCTTCAGCCAACTTGATGGCCGGGGCGATGATTTCCTTGCGCGGTTTGGTACCGTATTTGGACAGCGCCAGTTCCATGCCCGAAACGGTGCCCGGCACGCCCACGGCCAGGTGGCCACGGGTACTCAAATCGGGAACGACGTTGCCCTCCTTGTCCAGGTACATGTTGGCGGTAGCGGCCAGCGGGGCTTTTTCACGGAAGTCGAGGAAAGTCTTGCGCCCGTCCGCCAGTTGAATGGTCATGAAACCGCCGCCGCCGAGGTTGCCTGCCGCGGGGTACACAACCGCCAGCGCATAGCCGACCGCGACCGCCGCATCCACGGCGTTGCCGCCGTTCTTGAGCACATCCACGCCCACATGGCTAGCCAGGTGCTGGGCCGTGACCACCATGCCGTTTTCCCCGGTAGCCGGGGCCACGGAGGCGGCATGGGCGGTCAGGCAGCTGAGCGCCAACGAGGTCGCAATCAGCGATTTGGCAAAAGGTTCGTACTTCATGAGTCAGTCTCTTCTTGTTATTTCGTAGGAAAACGCTTCAAAAGCCGTAGCCAAGTATGGTCGGGATTACGTATTGCGCCTCCCCGTCGAGACAGTATCCTTAACGCCTGTTCAGCAATTTTGCGCGAGCCCTGGCATGACCTATACCTGCACCACCGTGGCGTCACCTGTGGGCCAGTTGAAGCTGGTCGCGAACGGTTCACGACTGGCGGCCATCCTCTGGGAAAACGACAAACCCGGCCGGGTTCGCCTGGGGCCGATGAGCGAAGCGCCGAACAACCCGATCCTGGTTCACACGGCTGCGCAGTTGCGCGAATATTTTTCCGGCACCCGCGATCGCTTCGAACTGGAACTGGATTTTGCCGGTACGGAATTTCAGAAGAAGGTCTGGGCGGCGCTGCTGACCATCCCGTTCGGAGAGACCCGCAGCTACAGCCAGATCGCCGAGCAGATTGGCAACCCGGCGGCGGTCAGGGCGGTGGGGGCGGCGAATGGCAAGAACCCGATTTCGATCGTGGCGCCGTGTCACCGGGTGATTGGTGCGTCGGGCAAGCTCACCGGGTTTGCCGGTGGGCTTGAGGCGAAGGCGTTGTTGCTGACGCTGGAGGGTGGGCAGTGGCCCGGCACGGCACGCCTGCCAGGCTTTTGATCTTTTGATCTTTTGATCTTTTGATCTTTTGATCTTTTGATCTTTTGATCTTTTGATCTTTTGATCTTTTGATCTTTTGATCTTTTGAT